>ONSE01000133.1 GCA_900320415.1 uncultured Eubacteriales bacterium | reverse complement strand
GCTCGCGAGGTAGGAGATCAGACCGATGTTCGGGCCTTCAGGCGTCTCGATAGGACACATTCTGCCGTAGTGGGTGTAGTGAACGTCACGCACCTCAAATCCCGCTCTGTCCCTGGAGAGACCGCCGGGGCCGAGAGCCGAAAGACGGCGCTTGTGGGTCAGCTCCGCGAGGGGGTTGGTCTGATCCATGAACTGTGACAGCGGCGAGGAGCCGAAGAACTCCTTGATCGCCGCGGTGACGGGTCTGATGTTGATGAGGGTGCCGGGGGAGAGGTTCTCCATGTCCTGGGACTGGGTGGTCATTCTCTCGCGGACGACTCTCTCGAGGCGCGAGAAGCCGATGCGGAACTGGTTCTGCAGCAGCTCGCCCACGCAGCGGATGCGCCTGTTGCCGAGGTTATCGATGTCGTCGGTGTTGCCGATGCCCTTGGCGACGCAGTTGAGGTAGTTGATGGTGGAGAAGATGTCCTCCACGGTGATGTAGTTGGGAACCAGCTCGCCGGCCTTTTCGCGGAGCATGGTTTTCAGCTCGTCCTCGCTCTGCGCGGAGTCGAGGATCTCGCAGAGAACGTCAAAGCGCACGTTCTCGCGCACGCCGCACTCCTTTTCGGCGTCGAAATCGACGTAGCAGGAGATATCGACCATGCCGTTGGAGATGACCTTGACCTCCTCGCCCTCGGCGTTTCTGACGTAGGCGACGGTGACGCCCGCGTTCTCGATCTCGAGAGCCTTTTTCTTGGTGAGCTTCTCGTCGCGCAGCGCCATCACCTCACCCGTGCGGGGGTTGGCGATCGGCTGCGAGAGCACGTTGCCCTCGAGGCGGTTGGCGATGCCGAGCTTCTTGTTGTATTTGTATCTGCCCACGCGGGACATATCGTAGCGGTTCTCGTCAAAGAAGAGGTTGTTGATGTGCGTCTGGGCGCTGTCCACGGTGGGAGGCTCGCTCGGGCGCAGCTTCTTGTAAACCTCGATCAGCCCCTCCTCGATGTTGGTCGCCTGGTCCTTCTCGATGGTGGCGCGCATTCTCTCGTCGTCGCCGAAGTAGTCGAGGATCTCGGCGTCGGAGCCGAGTCCCAGCGCTCTGATGAAGGAGGTGACGGGCAGCTTTCTGTTCTTGTCGATACGGACATAGAAAACATCGTTGACGTCGGTTTCATATTCCAGCCACGCGCCGCGGTTGGGGATAACGGTGGCGGAAAACAGCTTTTTGCCGGTCTTGTCGTGATCCATCTTGTAGTAAACGCCCGGGGAACGGACAAGCTGGGAGACAATGACGCGCTCCGCGCCGTTGATGACAAAGGTGCCGCTGGGAGTCATCAGCGGGAAATCACCCATGAAAACATTGCTTTCTTTGATTTCGCCTGTCGATTTGTTGAGCAGGCGCGCGGTCACTCTGAGCGCGGCGGAATAGGTCACGTCACGCACCTTGCACTCGATGACGCTGTAGTTGGGGTGTTCGACGTCAAGCTTGTAGTCGATGAAATCGAGAACAAGGTTGTCCTGATAGTCGGTAATGCCCGAAACGTCCCTGAACACCTCCCTGAGTCCCTCGTCGAGGAACCACTGGTAGGAAGCCTTTTGAACCTCAATGAGGTTCGGCATATCGATTACTTCATCAATCTTGCCAAAGCTCATGCGCTCGGTACGTCCCAGCCTGACGGGTTTGACATTAACCATATGCGTATCCACTCCTTTGATATATTCACAGTCACAACGGGGAGAGCCGCCGAAAAAAATGTCATCAAAAACGCTCTTGACAGACGCGGATTTTTGTGATAATATCCCTTTGATAAAGGATTTTTTCGCGGGCGGTGAGTCTGTGTTTTGCACATAGCCCCATTATGGTACATTATACTATTCTACGCTCCCAAAGGGTGGTTGTCAAGGGGTTTCGGCGATTTTTATTGAAAATATCCGTAATTTTTTTATTCTTTGTGCTTCAAGAGAATTTTGTGCTCTTGGAGTTTATTTTTTTGCGCTTTTGAAACGCCCGACACCGTGGAAGGATATTGAGAATACCTTTTAAGCGCGGAGCCCGGCGCTGCGGAAACGGCGCTGACCGATTTCCGTAACGCCGGCAACTCCTTATTGACAAACCAGAAAGAAAATGCGATAATAACAAGGTATACGTAATAATCTACCAAAGGAGCGATTTTATGGCTAAGGAGCTTGCAAAATCCTATAAGCCCTCTGAATTTGAGGACAAAATCTATGACTTCTGGCTGGAGGGCAGATACTTCCACGCCGAAGCCGATCCCGATAAAAAACCGTACACCATCGTCATGCCGCCGCCGAACATCACCGGTCAGCTGCATATCGGC
>ONSE01000129.1 GCA_900320415.1 uncultured Eubacteriales bacterium | reverse complement strand
TTCGAACCCGCGGGGGATTGCTCCCTAACTGATTTCGAGTCAGCCCCGTTATGACCGCTTCGATACGTCTCCGTATTTCACAATTATGTATTTTACATTCTTTTGCGTCAAATGTCAAGTCTTATTCAAAAAAAAGAATGTCAACCCATACCTTTCCAATGGGCGAGGCGGCAGGTCGCCCCGTTTGGCGTATCCTGCCGCTGTATTGATCGTTATGCTGTTTCGGTTAAACCGGTTCGCCGAAGGTATCGGGATGGCTTGGGTCGAACATTTCATTTGCCCACATGACGGTGACAAGATTCTCCGTTTCCGAGAGGTTGATAATATTATGCGTGTATCCCGGCAACATATGGATCGCACGGATCCTGTCGCCGCTCACCTCAAATTCGATCACCTCGTCCGTTCCGATCTTTCTCTCCTGAATCAGGCCATGTCCTGCCACAACAATAAAGAATTCCCACTTAGTGTTGTGCCAGTGCTGTCCCTTGGTGATTCCCGGCTTGGAAATGTTGACGGAAAACTGTCCGTGATCGGCGGTCTTGAGCAGCTCCGTAAAGCTGCCGCGGGCGTCACAGTTCATCTTCAAATCAAAAGCAACCTTCTCCTTCGGAAGATAGCTCAGGTACATGGAATACAGCTTCTTTTCAAAGCTGCCCGGCGCGATACGGGGCATTACCAAATTCTTCGGCTGGTCATGGAAGGCGTTCAGGCACTCCACAATATAACCCAGCGTTGCCTTATGCGTTACAGGGGCAAAGCAATACCGTCCTTCTTCGTCCGGACGGGGCGTCAGACCGTCGTACTCCACGCCGTCAATGACCTCACCTGTTTTCGGGTACTCCGCGCGGTGAGGATGACCCTCCATCGCGTCGTACATCTCGTCAATCAAATCGTCAATAAAGAGCATTTCCAGCTCAACGCATGGATCATTCACGGTGATGGGCAGGTCGTTCGCGATATTGTTGCAGAATGTTCCCACGGCAGAGTTATAGTTGGGGCGCACCCACTTGCCGACAAGGTTGGGGAACCGGTACACATACACCGTTGCTCCCGTTTCCTCCGCGTAGCTGAAGAAAAGCTCTTCTCCGTCACGCTTGGAAAGGCCATACTCGCTAGTGCCGAAACGACCCGCGAGAGTAGCCTGCAGCGAGCTGCTCAGCATGACAGGGCACTTGTTGCCGTGCTTTTTCAGTGTTTCGAGCAGTGTGCCGGCAAAGCCGAAATTGCCCTTTCTGAATTCCGCAGGATCCTTCGGACGGTTCACGCCCGCGAGGTTAAAAACAAAGTCACAGTCCGCGCAGAAACGCTCAAGCTCCTCCTGCGTGTTCTCGCAGTCGTATTCGTAAATATTCTGAATCGACAAAGCAGGCCTGGTTCTGTTCTTTCCGTCTCGGATGTTCTTGAGATTCTCAACCAGGTTGCGCCCGACAAAGCCGGCCGCGCCCGTCACTAATATATTCATTGAAGCACCCTCCTCATATCTCCTTGCGCCAAACCATCTTGTTTACCACGCCGACATAGCTCTGGATGATCTTCACGACCTTGTCGGAAACATTGGTGTCCGTGTAATCAGGTACGGGGATCGCTCCGCCGTCCTTTTCCTCCCTGACCATTTCCACAGCCGTATCGACAGCCTGCAGCAGACCCTTGGTATCGATGCCTGACAGGATGAAGCACGCCTTGTCCAGAGCCTCAGGGCGTTCTGTGGAGGTGCGGATGCACACGGCGGGAATCGGATGACCGACGGACGTAAAGAAGCTGCTTTCCTCGGGGAGAGTTCCCGAATCGCTGACAACGCAGAACGCGTTCATCTGCAGGCAGTTGTAGTCGTGGAAGCCCAGAGGCTCATGCTGAATCACGCGGGAATCCAGCTTGAAGCCCGACGCCTCCAGACGCTTTCTGGAACGGGGATGGCAGGAGTAAAGAATCGGCATATCATATTTTTCCGCCATACGGTTGATCGCGGTGAAGAGAGAGGTAAAGTTCTTTTCAGTGTCGATATTTTCCTCGCGGTGCGCGGACAAAAGGATATATCTTCCCTTCTCCAGACCAAGGCGCGCATGGACGTCGGACGCCTTGATCGCCGCAAGGTTTTCTGTCAGCACCTCCGCCATCGGAGAACCTGTGACATATGTTCTCTCCTTCGGCAAACCGCAGTCCGCAAGATAACGGCGTGCGTGCTCGGAATACGCGAGATTGACATCGGAGATAATATCCACGATACGGCGGTTCGTCTCCTCGGGAAGGCACTCATCCTTGCAGCGGTTGCCTGCCTCCATGTGGAAAATCGGAATATGGAGACGCTTCGCGCCGATGACGGAAAGACAGCTGTTGGTATCTCCGAGAACCAGAACGGCTTCGGGCTGCATCGCGACCATCGCCTGATAGCTTGCCGCGATAATATTTCCCATCGTCTCGCCGAGGTCAGCGCCGACAGCGTCCAGGTACAGCTCGGGGTCGGCAAGACCCAAGTCCTTGAAAAATACGCCGTTCAGATTGTAATCGTAATTCTGTCCTGTATGCACCAGAACCGTATCGAAATATTTGCGGCACTTCTTGATAACAGCCGCAAGACGGATGATCTCAGGGCGGGTACCCACAATAATCATCAGCTTCAGTTTCCCGTTTTCCTGCCATTTTGGGTAATTCATATCGTACCTTTCCCCACCTGCATCAAGGTGGCTCTTTTGTTTTCGTCATGTATCATCCAACCTGTCCGCGCGCAGTCAGGCTATTTTTTTAACAATCTCTCGACCGCCCTCACAATGACGCAGCCGATCACCGTGCCTGCCACATTCAAGAGAACGTCGTCAAGATCAAAGGAACCCCGCTTTGTCAGCAGCTGAACTGTCTCAATCAAAAGCGAAAAGACAAATCCCGACGCCGCTGTTTTCCACAGCGCCCTCCATCCGCTCACGATACGTACCAGTGCGCCGAACGGAATAAACAAAAGGATATTCCCGAGGATGTTCCCCTTGATTCCGTTGCGCTGGATGTCCTTCCAGAAGGACCCGAGCGAATGGAACGGATAGTAAACCGTCGGAGTGACCTCCTGCGCTTCCCGCCCCAGTACAGTGAGCCATAAAATCAGCGCCACTGACGCGATGAGCAGCACTGCGGATAAGATCTGCTTTGTTCCTTGCTTCATTCTTATTTATCCTTATTCATCAGCGGACACAGAGCGTACCGTCATCTGCCTGTAAAAACGCCTCCGTCCTCGATAACTGCGTCATCGGGGACCGCCGCGCCCGTTGATACGGTGGCGGTCGAACCGATCCACACACGGTTGCCGACACGGGTGAGCGAACGGACAACCGAATTGGTATAAATCAGGCAGTTGTCGCCGATATTGCTGTCATGGTGCGCCTCTACTCCGGGATTCAGTATCGTTCCCGAACCGATGCGGGCATTATTCTGCACGACCGCGTTATTCAGGATGATGACGCCGCTGCCGAGCACGGCGCGGGGGCTGACATAGGCTGACGGAACGATCAGGTTGGGAAAGGTGTAGCCGATGCTCTCCGCTCTTTTGTACAGCCTTTCCCTCAATGCGTTGTTCCCGATGGTTACCAGAAGATAACGGTACTCGGGAAAGAAACGCGCCATGTCCTCAAGCCTTCCTATCACGGGTGCACCGTCAACAACAGGGCAGTTTCCGTCGTCAAGGAACGCACACTCATATTCCTTTGCCGCGTGCTCAAGAACTACGCGGCCGAAGCCGCCCGAGCCCGCAAGCAGCAATTTTTCTTTCATTTCCGCTTGCTTAGATATGTCTGATGCCGTTCAGCTCTTCCTGAACATATTCGGTCGTCAGAATCTTCTTCACTACGCCGTCAACATCCAGTCTGGCGGTATTGTGGCTGGTGTAGCTTTCCTCCGCCTCGGTCTCGACCTTGCCCTGTACAAAGAACTTGTCATAGTTCAGGTCGCGGTTATCCGCAGCAACACGGAAGTAGTGACCCATATCCTCCGCGCGCAGACGCTCTTCCCTGGTCATCAGCGTCTCGTACAGCTTTTCGCCGTGACGGGTGCCGATGATGTTGGTGCCCGTGTCGCCAAAGAGCTGCTGAACGCCCTTCGCGAGATCGCCGATGGAGGACGCGTCCGCCTTCTGGATAAACAGATCGCCGGGGTTTGCGTGCTCGAACGCAAAACGCACCAGATCGACCGCCTCGTCAAGATTCATCAGGAAGCGGGTCATATCGGGATTGGTGATGGTAATCGGGTTGCCCGCGTGAATCTGGTCAATAAACAGCGGAATGACAGAGCCGCGTGAGCACATGACGTTACCGTATCTTGTGCAGCAGATAACAGTGTCGGATCTTTCCGCAGCCACACGCGCGTTCGCGTAAATGACGTGCTCCATCATCGCCTTGGAAATACCCATCGCGTTGATCGGGTAAGCCGCCTTATCCGTTGAAAGGCACACTACTCTCTTGACACCGGCGTCAATCGCGGCGTGCAGTACATTGTCGGTTCCCTCAATATTGGTCTTTACCGCCTGCATGGGAAAAAACTCACAGGAAGGCACCTGCTTCAGGGCAGCCGCGTGGAAAATATAGTCCACTCCGGGCATCGCGTCGGCTACCGAGCGAAGGTCGCGGACGTCGCCCACATAGAATTTCACCTTTTTGGCAGCCTCGGGATGCTTTGCCTGAAGAATATGCCGCATATCGTCCTGCTTCTTCTCATCGCGAGAGAAAATACGGATCTGGCCGATATCGGTTTCCAAAAAATGTTTCAGAACAGTGTTGCCGAAGCTTCCCGTTCCTCCCGTAATCATTAATGTTGCTCCACAAAATGGTGATCCCATAACTCATTCTCCTCCGTAAACTCAAACAATTGTATTTTCTGAACAGGTGTAGATCAACCGTCGGATGCTGTTTGAAAAGCAGCGAACCCTCCGGTTGCTGATTTGATAAAATATAAATTTGTACAAGAAGAACGGGCTCATATGTCACAAAGAGCCCGATTCATCCATTATAGAATTGAGAAATACTCCGTTCCGCTTCTGCGCTGCTGCACAGTGCCGGAACAGGAACCCGATTACTCCGCCTTGTCACAGCTGAAGCTCATCTCTCCCGCTTTTCCCTTTTCGTCCGATTTCATCGCCGTCGTCTGTCCGTCAGCGATTCCCTCGGTGCTTTCGGGGAGGAAAAGAATCCGCAGCGTCGCGAATATCAGCCTCAAATCCTCTGATACGCTCATTTTGTTGACATACATCAGATCCATCTGCAGCTTATCATACGGTGTGGTGTTGTACTTGCCGTAGACCTGCGCAAATCCCGTAAGACCTGCCTTGACCTGCAAGCGGAGCGAAAACGCGGGCATTTCGTTTTCATACTGCGCCGCGATCTCGGGGCGCTCGGGACGAGGTCCCACGAAGCTCATGTCTCCCTTAAAAATGTTAAAGAACTGGGGCAGCTCATCCAGACGGCAGGCGCGGATAAACTTGCCGACAGGAGTGATACGGTCGTCGTTCTCGGCGGCAAGGCGGGCAACGCCGTCCTTTTCCGCGTCCACCCTCATGGAGCGGAACTTGAGAACATTGAAAGCCTTGCCGTCCTTTGTCAGGCGCACCTGCTTGTAAAGCACGGGACCGCGGTCGTACAGCTTGACCGCCAGCGCCGTACACAGGTAGACGGGGCTGAGAATCACGATAGCGGAGAGCGAGACGACAATGTCAAACAAACGCTTCAGGAAAAGATAAATCGGAGACTTGAATGCGCGGCGGACACTGAAAACAGGCACGCGGAAGCTGCTGATATGCTTTGCGCCCTGCATGATGATATCTCCGACATGGGGAGCAAAATAGCCCCTCACATCGTGCTCAATGCAGTATTTCGCGATACCGTTGCGCAGTGACGCGTTCACGCCCGAAACGATGACCGCCTCAAACCCTTCCAGATCCTCCTCAAGCGTCTTGAAATCATCGCCGGGGTCCTCTATCAGCTTTTGAATGTCAAATTTCCGGGTCAGATATCTGATTTCCTCTACACGCTTCAGGTCCTCCTGATTGCGGTAGATAACAGCGGTTCTTCTCCGTTTGTAGAACCTGTAATACACCAGCTTAGCAATATTCAACCAGAGCACGTCCCAAAGCCCCTGCGCCACGCAAAGACCCAGAAGCGGAAGCGGGTTGAGAAACCCGCCGAACAGAATCGATCCGATAACATAAACAATTCCCGCGGAAATGACATTGGACAACACCTGTCCGAACGCATTGTCAGTCGCGCGCGCATAACCGATATTGTACACGTCATACGTGAAATACAAAAAAAGCAATACGGCAGTGTAGACGGCAAACATCATCAGGCTGATATTGACACCCAACTGCAGCAAGTCCTGAGCAACGTAAAAAATGTTCCAAACGGAGACAAAGCCCGCCACCGACGCGCAAAAATGGAACATCTTCAACAAAGCCATTACCAGCGCTTTAATTGTCCTTCGATACAAAATAATCTCCTCCTGTGAAATCCCTCAATGCGTAGAAAAAGAGTGCCGACTATTTCTCCTTGTAGTACTGATAGTACTTACTGCCCTTATTGATCAGCCTCTCCTGCGACTTCGCGTTATAAACAAATCCGATGATCTTCGCGTGAGCAAACTCCAACTGAGTGACTGTTTCGTTGAGTTTCGAATACTCTGAGGTATTGTGTCTGACAACGACCAGATAGCCATCCACGCTGTCTGTGAGCAGCACCGCATCGGTAACGAGCGAAATAGGAGGAAAATCCAGAATGATGAAATCATAACTCTCCCTGAGCGTCTTGATCAGGTTTTTCATAGCGGGGGAACCGAGCAACATAGTCGGGTCGGGAGGAATACGTCCCGCGAGCACCACGTCAATGCGCGGATCGCCGTGGTGATAGATCCGAAGGAAGCTGTCCGCCTCGGTACCCGCGAGATAGTTGCTCAGACCGACGTCGTTTTTCAGTCCCAGCTTGGAAGCGACCGTGGGAATGCGCAGGTCGCAGTCAATCAGCACAACACGCTTTCCCAACTGAGCCAGCGACATCGCGAGGTTGATGGAAACCATGCTCTTGCCCTCACTGCGGTTGGCGCTGGTGATGCCGATACATTTGCAGCCCTTGCCGGGCAGAGAAAACATGACATTGGTACGCAGCATCTTGAACGCCTCCTGAACCATGAAGGAGGAGTTGGAGGACAGCAGCATTTTCTCGCTGTCAAAGCGCTGTTCTACTGCTTTTCTCTTGTTCTTGTCTTTCTTCATGATTTCCTGCCTCCTTTCTTGGACTCATCTTCTTCCTCCGGCTCGGCTTTCTCTCCCGAGGAGCCACCGTAGGAATAGTAATAGTCAGACGATCCCTTTTCAGCGACGTTCATGTCGGGAATCGTTCCCATAATGGGGATATTGTAGTGCTCGGAAAGCTCAGTTTCGCTCTGCACCTTGTCGTTGAAGTATTGTCTGAAGCAGATGATCAGCACAACAATAGCAAACGCGAACATCGCGCCGAAAATACCCAGCTTCAGGTAGTTCGGCTGATAGATCCCCTTTGGCATCTCAGGCACATCGATGATCTTCATTGAGCTGCCTTCCACGATTTCTCCCGTTACGGGCAGCGCCTCGGAGCTGATCGCCGTTGCCAGCTCATACGCAACAGAGGGACTTTTGGCGTCAACACTGACGGAGATGATCTCCGTTTCTGAACCGATGCTGGTCTTTACCATCTTTCTCAGCTTGTCATAGCCCATATCGATATCGGCTTTCTCGGCGGCGCCGACCAGAACACTGCGGCTGGTGATCAGTTCGGAATAGGTATGCGCCAGCGCCTTTGATGCCATAACGTCAGAGCTGGTTCGAGAGGACAAATCGACCTCCTTATTGTTGTTGACGTAAGCAGTAAAACTGGAACGATAGGTGGGTGCGACAAAAACCTTGCAGCCTACATACGTCAGCACTCCCGCAACCACCGTCACCAGAACGACCAGCCAAAACTTTTTCCAGATGGCTTTAAACATCGCCATAAGGTCAATCTCTTTGTTTCCAATGGTATTAATTTTCCGCGATTTTCCTCTTGTTGTCTTTTCCATACAGTCAAAAATCCTCTTCGCATTCAAATATGTTTTGCTCTGTAACAGAGCTCCTGCGTCAATAAGCACATCCGGAAAACAACTGATGTCTCCGTCCGCTTATTCTGCGGGGCAGCGCCGTATCCCGTTGCGGAATAAAGCCAAAACCC
>ONSE01000128.1 GCA_900320415.1 uncultured Eubacteriales bacterium | reverse complement strand
CGGCGCTTGTGGTGGAGATAAGGGGATTCGAACCCCTGACCTCTTGAATGCGAACCAAGCGCTCTCCCAACTGAGCTATACCCCCACGTGCAAGGAGCATTATAACACAAATTATTCTTTTTTGCAAGAGGTATTTTAAATTTTTTTCTTTTTTTCTTTCACGTCTTCCGTCTTGCCAACCATCCCCTCCTCCTATATAATAGAAACGGTGATAAAAATGTATAAGAATGTTCTTTTTGATCTTGACGGCACCCTGCTGCCAATGGATACAAAATATTTTGTTGACCTTTTTACCGAGTCATTCTGCGAAAGTCTGGTCCCTGTTACAAATACAGAAGCAAGGACTCTGATGAACGCCGTTTGGACAAGCGTCGGCAACATGATGCGCAATGTCGGCGGCTGCCTCAACAGCGAGGTTTTCTGGCACACGATGAACAGTATCTGCGGCCGTGATATGCGGCCCTTTAACGACAGCTTTGACGACTTTTACCGCACGGATTTTGACGCTGCCCGCGCAGCAACCGGAACACAGCCGCTGTCACGAGCCTGTATCGAATGGATCCGCAACAACGGAGGCAGAATCATTCTTGCCACCAATCCCGTTTTCCCGAAATCCGCCACCTTCCGCCGCATTGAGTGGGCGGGACTGGACCCGCGCGACTTTGAATATATCACTACCTACGACAACTCCTCCGCCTGCAAGCCCCATCTCCGCTACTACAGCGAAATCTGCTCGGCGTGCGGGATCCGCCCCGAGGAAAGCCTCATGGTCGGCAACGACACCAGGGAGGACATGGCTGCCGCACAGCTCGGCATGGACACCTACCTGATCACCGACTGTCTGATCAACCGCGACAACAAACCGCTTTCCCTTTTCCGCCACGGGAGCTTTGAGGATTTTTACGGGTTCCTCCGTGAGAGGGCCTGAACGCGGCAACAACTATCCGTTAAAATTCCCGAACCGAAATATAATTATTCCGCGATATGCTACAATAGAAAAAAATCCGGATTCATACAGGAGGCTGATGTGATGTCAGACGTAATCAGAATTTTTGTAGAAAAACGGGAGGGCTTCAACGTAGTGGCGAAGCAGACTCTCTGGGACATTCGGCACAATCTCGGCATGAGATGCGTCACCGACCTGCGCTATATCGTGCGCTACGATATCGAGGGTCTGACGGAGGACGAGTATGACCAGGCAAAGGGCATCGTTCTCTCGGAGCCGAACGCTGATGTGATTTATGAGGAAACGCTCCCTGTCGAGGACGGCTGGAGGGTATTCGCCATGGAATATCTCCCCGGACAGTACGACCAGCGCGGCGACTCCGCCGAGCAGTGCGTCCAGCTTCTCACGCAGGGCGAGCGCTGCAAGGTGCTCACCGCGAGAGTCATAGCTCTCAAGGGCGACATTTCAGACGAAGAGCTGCGCAAGGTAGAGGACTATCTGATCAACCCTGTCGAGAGCCGTCTCGCGTCCCTCGACAAGCCCGAGACGCTCGATCTGGAGACCCCCGTGCCCGAGGACGTGAAGCGCGTGACGGGCTTCATCGGATGGAATGACGACGAAATGGCGGATTACTACGGCTCCATGGGCTTCGCGATGACGCTCGATGATCTCAAATTCTGCCGCGACTACTTCCGCGACACCGAGCACCGCGACCCCAGCGTCACCGAGCTGCGCGTGATCGACACCTACTGGTCTGACCACTGCCGCCACACCACCTTCCTCACCCGTCTGAGCGAGGTGGAGATCGAAAAAGCGGCGCTGGGCAGCGTGATCGAGGACGCCCTCAAGGAATACTACGCCACCCGCGAGGAGGTGTACGGCAAGGACACCGACCGCATCGTCTCCCTGATGGATATGGCGCTGATGGGCATGAAGTCCCTGAAAAAGAAGGGCATGATCCCCGACCTTGACGAGAGCGAGGAGATCAACGCCTGCTCCATTGAGGTTCCCGTCACCATCGACGGCAAAACCGAAAAATGGCTGGTACAGTTTAAGAATGAAACCCACAACCATCCCACCGAAATCGAGCCCTTCGGCGGCGCGGCAACCTGTCTCGGCGGCGCCATCCGCGACCCGCTCTCCGGCAGAGCCTATGTCTATCAGGCGATGCGCGTGACAGGCTCGGGCGACCCGACCATTCCGTTCAAGGACACCATGCACGGCAAGCTGCCCTCGCGCAAGATCACCACTGGCGCGGCGAACGGCTACTCCTCCTACGGCAACCAGATCGGTCTTGCCACAGGTCAGGTTGTGGAATTATATGACAAGGGCTATGTGGCGAAGCGCATGGAGATCGGCGCGGTCATCGGCGCGTCGCCCAAGGAGAACGTCATCCGCGAGGTGCCTCTGCCCGACGATGTGATCGTTCTGCTCGGCGGACGCACGGGACGCGACGGCTGCGGCGGCGCGACAGGCTCCTCCAAGGCGCACACCGAAAGCTCAATCGAAACCTGCGGCGCGGAGGTACAGAAGGGTAATCCGCCCACAGAGAGAAAGATCCAGAGACTGTTCCGCAATCCCGCGGTCGCGAAGCTGATCAAGCGCTGCAACGACTTCGGTGCGGGCGGCGTCTGCGTCGCCATCGGCGAGCTGGCGGACGGTCTGACCGTTGACCTCGACAAGGTCACCAAAAAATACGACGGCCTGGACGGCACGGAGCTGGCTATCTCCGAGTCACAGGAAAGAATGGCTGTCGTTCTCGATAAAAACGACGTGGACAAGTTCATTGCCTACGCGCAGACGGAGAACCTCGAGGCGACCGCTGTGGCGGTTGTCACCGAAACGCCCCGTCTGACCATGCACTGGAGAGGCGACACGATCGTTGACCTCAGCCGTGCGTTCCTCAACACCAACGGCGTAACGCAGGTGGCAAAGGCGTACATCACCGCTCCCAAGGCGGAGGACTGCTACCGCGAGACCTGCCCCGCCGCGCTCGCGGACCTGCCCTTCGAGGAGGCGGTAGGCGAAAACATGGCGCGCCTGGAGGTCTGCTCACAGATCGGTCTGAGCGAACGCTTTGACGCTTCCATCGGCGCGGCGACCGTCATCATGCCCTTCGGCGGCAAGACGCAGCTCACACCGCAGGAAGCGATGGCGGCGAAGATTCCGCTCGAGCACGGCGAGACCGACGACGCAACCGCGATGAGCTACGGCTTTATTCCGGGCGTATCGCGCTGGAGCCCCTTCCACGGCTCCGCCTACGCGGTGGTGGAATCCACCTCCAAGCTCCTTGCGATCGGCGCGGATCCGCTGACCGCGCGCCTGACCTTCCAGGAGTATTTTGAAAGACTCAACGACGTTCCCTCACGCTGGGGCAAGCCCGCCGCGGCGCTTCTCGGCGCGATGCAGGCGCAGCTCCGTCTGGGACTGCCCTCCATCGGCGGAAAGGACAGTATGTCCGGCTCCTTTGAGGATATCGACGTTCCCCCCACCCTCGTCAGCTTCGCCGTAGCCATGACAAAGGCGAGCAAGACGGTTTCCGCGGAGTTCAAGAAGGCGGGATCTCAGGTGATTTATGTTCCCGTTCCCGAAAACAAGGCGACGCTCATGCCCGACTGGGACAAGCTGATCGCCATGTACAAGGCTGTCTACGCGCTTATGGAGAGCGGCAAGGTACACTCTGCCTCCGTTGTCAAGGAGGGCGGCGCGGCAGCGAGCGTCTGCAAGGCGTGCTTCGGCAACCGTCTGGGCTTCCGCTTCACAAAGGAGCTGACCAACACCGAGCTGTTCGCTCCCCTTTCCGGCTCCCTGATTCTGGAGCTTGCCGACGGCGCTGCGCTTGATGACAGCGTTCTGTTCTACGACCTCGGCACCGTCACCGATGACGCGGCGATCACCATGGGCGGCAAGTCCGTTTCCCTCGACAGCATTGTTGACAAGTGGACGGCTCCCCTCGAGAAGGTATTCCCCACACAGGCGGAGTGTCCCGCCATCACCGTGGACGCGCCTCTCTTCACCGAGAGAAACACCTCCTCCCCCGTCGTCAAAGCCGCCAGGCCGAAGGTATTCATTCCCGTATTCCCGGGCACCAACTGCGAGGTAGACACCGCGCGCGCCTTTGAGAAGGCGGGCGCCGAGGTGGAAATGCTCATCGTCAAAAACCTCACCCAGAGCGGCATTGAGGAAACCATCGACAGGATGGAGCAGATCATCAGGACCTCCCAGATGATCATGCTTCCCGGCGGCTTCTCGGGCGGCGACGAGCCCGACGGCTCGGGCAAGTTCATTGCCACCACCTTCCGCAATCCGCGCATCGCCGAGGCGGTCAGCGACCTGCTCAAGAACCGCGACGGTCTGATGCTGGGTATCTGCAACGGCTTCCAGGCGCTGATCAAGCTGGGACTGGTTCCCTACGGCGAGATCCGTGCGCTCAAGCCTACCGACCCGACGCTGACCTTCAACACCGTGGGCAGACATATCTCCCACATGGCATATACGAGAGTCACCTCCGTAAAATCCCCGTGGTTCGCGGGCGTTGAGGCAGGCGAGGTGTTCGCGGTTCCCGTATCGCACGGCGAGGGACGCTTCATGGCGGATGACGAAACCGTCAGACTCCTCGCGGCGAACGGACAGATCGCCACGCAGTATGTTGACCTCAGCGGCAAGCCCTCAAGTGATATCGCGTTCAATCTCAACGGCTCCGTCTGCGCGATCGAGGGTATCACCTCACCCGACGGCAGAGTGCTCGGCAAGATGGGTCACAGCGAGAGGAAGGGCGAGAACCTCTATCAGAACGTTCCGTTTGAAAAAGACCAGAAAATCTTTGAGAGCGGCGTGAAGTACTTTAAATAATCCCGACAGTAAGCAAGCCTCCCCGCGGCGGGGAGGCTTTGTGTTTTATCGGCAGTTACTTTCTGGACTGATAGTCCTCGTTGATTTCCTCGCTCCACGCGGCGGAAAGCGGCGCGCAGGCTCTCATGGCGCCCACCGCCTTGTTGACCGCGCGGAACACCGCGGCGGTGCCCTGACTGTCGGCGTGGTAGTTGACTGCCCTGTCGGAGTCGATTCCGTATCGGCCTGCGGTTTCAATCGCGTCGATATTCGCGCCGATGAAGAGGAACTCCCAGCCGAGCTTCTTTTTCTTTTCGATCAGCGCCTTGATTTCCTTGCTGTTGTAGCGACGGCTGGCATTCTCCAGACCGTCGGTCGTGATGATGAACATGGTGTGCTCAGGCACATCCTCGGGACGGGCGTACTTGTGGATATTGCCGATATGCTTCACCGCGTCGCCGATGGCGTCGAGCAGCGCCGTGCAGCCGCGGACGGTGTAGTCACTGTCGGTCATCTCGGGAACGTTCTCAACGGGAATTCTGTCGTGGAGAACAATGCTCTCGTGGTCAAAAAGCACCGTTGAAACAAACGCCTTGCCCTCTTTCTTCTTCTGGTCCCTGAGCATGGAATTGAAACCGCCGATGGTATCGCTTTCCAGTCCCCCCATGGAGCCGCTGCGGTCGAGAATAAAAACGATTTCCGTAATGTTATTCTTGTTTTTCATATGTCATACCTCCGTTGATATAGCTGTTATTGATTTTCCTTTGTCCTTTTGACAACTACAGTATACCACCCATCCTTCTCCAAATGGTCGCTCCCCAAGCGACATTTTTAAATCGCGTTTTTTAAATCGCG
>ONSE01000124.1 GCA_900320415.1 uncultured Eubacteriales bacterium | reverse complement strand
ACGCATAAGCACGGAATCCTCACGTCATTGATTGATTTGAGATCCCCCTATTTCAAAGGCGTTCTCAGCCCGCAAACAGTTCTCCCGTTCTGCCGGTATCCTGCGCGTACCGCGCGGCGTACTTCTGGATGCAGGTGACGTCGAGAATAGAGACCTTGCCGTCGCCGTTCACGTCCGCCATGGCGGTTGGCAGGTCGGGGAACAGAAGCAGTCCGACCGCTGCCTTCTGGATCAGCGTCGCGTCCGCGACAGTGATCTCGCCGTCCAGGTTCGCGTCTCCGTAGCGCTTTTCGGTCAGGGTGCCCTCGTCGGTGACGTGCAGGGCAAGCTGCACCACGCCGTCATCAAAGGCGAGCTGGAGTGTGTGCTGTCCGACGGGGAGAGACGTCAGCTCCGATTTTCCGATAGCAAGCTTTCCCTCCAGCAGAATCATGTTGTTCTCAATGTTGGAGCCGATGTATTCTCCGTCCACCGAGACGGAGACGATCTTGGAGTCGGAATCGGTTTTGACGAGCAGTCCCGAGGAACCGCCCTTGTCCCACATCAGATCGGTGTACTCGGTGTGGATGTCCCTTTGCTCGTGAGGTCTGATCTCGTCGTATTCGCCATAGGCCATCACGCGGTTGCTGTTTTTGGTAAATGCCTGTCCGCGGAATGACTCCTCCCTGTCAAGGTTGATCTGACGCGTGATGACCTGACCGTCGGAGTTGCCGTTGGTGTAAGTCAGTACGTGCGACTCCTTATCATAGTCCACCACGATAGCGACGTGGTCGAAGTATTCGCCCGAGCCGTCCCACGAGAAGAACACGACGCCTCCGGGCTTGTAGGGAAGGTCGTAGGGGTCAACGTCCACATGGTAGTAGGTGCTCCAGTTGTAGGCATCGAGCTTGTGGTGCGCCTTTGGCGTGTACCAGACGTTCTTCTGATCGAGGTCGTAGGCGAGGATCCATGAATCCGCGTCATATGACACGCGGGGCTCCGCGCAATAGGAATAGTAGTATTTCCTGAGCACCTCGTCGCTGTAGTAGCCCGCCTGATACAGGCACCAGCTCACAAAGATGGCGCACCAGTCGCAGTCGATATATATGCTGTCTCCGTCGCGGTTCATCACGTACTGCTGCGCCCAGCGCGTGTATTCCGTGTTGCCTGTCTGATTGCTGTTCATGCGCAGCTCAACGCCTGTCCACAGCAGTCCGTCGGCTCTTGCCTGTTCAATGTCGATGCCCTGGGTCGAGTAGTTTTTGTAGCCCTCCTGTGACAGGGCGACCGCCAGTGCTTTCTCCATGGTCGATTTGTCGGCGCTGTCCTCCAGCGCGCTGACCAGCTTGGTGTAGTACGGCGAGCTCTTGTACTCCTCTGAAATTGAGACGTCCTCCTGCGCGAACGCGGTGGCGGATGACAGCAGACAGGATGACGTAACCGCAGCCGCTGTGATACAACTCAGTATTCTTTTTAACTTCATAGATTGTTCCTCCTTTTATCCCAATCATAACACATTAGTGAAGAGAAAGCAATAGAAACGACAAATTTTCTCCCTTGTGTTTCCTGATTTTATTGAAATAGCAAAAGATGTCAGAGGTTTTTGTTTACAATAGTATAAAAACCTATTTGCTGTTTGGCGACCTGTTCGGCGAGATGAGAAAAAGCATAACCGCGCTTCTGTCCGATGAGGAGCCTGACTTCACGGAGCTGAGAAGGAACATCAGCATGATGCGCGACTGCGACCCGTGGATGTATCCCTTCCGCACAGACGGAGACACCGCCGCACTGTAGGAGTCGGTGAATGCTTCTGTGAAACATTTCTGCCGTGATTCGACTATTTACAACTCCGCTTTTTTTGATTATAATATTACTGTACAGTATTTGACGCGAACGCGCGGAGTGAGGTTTTGAAAATGGACAGCAAAAATACAACAAGGTGTGTCAGACGCGCGCGGGAGGAGGATATCCCCCGCCTGCTGGAGCTGCTGGAGCAGGTCGATATGGTGCATCACAACGGCAGACCCGATATTTTCAAGGGGCCCGTGACGAAATACAGCGGCGAGGAGCTGAAGGGGATCCTGTGTGAGGATACGACCCCCGTGTTCGTCTGTGTGGATGAAAAGGATGTGCCGCTCGGACACGCCTTTTGTATGCACCGTCAGGTGACGGGAGACGCCGTTCTGACCGATATCCGTACGCTGTATATCGACGATATCTGTGTAGACAGCGCCGCGAGGGGAAAGCACGTAGGCAGGACGCTCTATGAGCACGTCGTCTCCTACGCGAGGGAGCAGGGCTTCTATAATATCACCCTGAATGTCTGGTCGTGCAACCCGTCGGCGATGGCTTTTTATGAGGCAATGGGACTCGTGCCGCAGAAAATCGGCATGGAAGTCATATTATAAGCAAAACAAAAAGGAGGCAAATTATGCAGGGCTTTGATTATCATACCCCGACAAGGCTGATATTCGGAGAGGGAGTCGTGGAAAAGCTCCCGGAGGTCATGGCGCAGTTCGGAAGAAGGATTTTGCTCGCATATGGCGGCGGCAGCATCAAGAAAATCGGACTCTATGACAAGGTGAGGGAGCTGCTCGCGGACTTTGAGATCTATGAGCTTTCGGGTATTCAGCCGAACCCGAAATATGATCCCAGTGTGCTCGACGGCGTGAGGATCTGCAAGGAGAACGATATCGACGTGATTCTCGCGGTGGGCGGCGGCAGCGTGCTGGACTGCACCAAGGCGATAGCCACGGGCGCCAAATACGACGGCGATCCGTGGGATCTGATCTCCTATCAGGCGTTCGCGGCAGACGCGATCCCGATCGTGGACATCATCACCCTCGCCGCCACGGGCAGTGAGTACGACTGCGGGGGCGTTATCTCAAGAACCGAAACCAATGACAAAATCGGCTACATGGACGCCCACAACTTCCCGCGCGTGTCCTTCCTCGACCCGACCTACACCTTCACCGTCTCCAAAAAGCAGACGGCTGCAGGCTGCGCCGACGCGATGAACCATATTATGGAGCAGTATTTCTGTGAGGACTCCACGCTGCTCAATGACGGTTTTATGGAGGCGGCTCTCAAGAGCCTGATGATCCAGACGCGGAAGTGCCTGGAAAATCCCGGGGACTACACCGCGAGAGCCGAGATGATGCTCTGCTGCACCTACGGCTGCAACGGGATCTATTCCCTGGGCAACAGCCCGTCGGGATGGCCCTGCCACGGCATTGAGCACGCTCTGAGCGCCTATTACGACATCACCCACGGCGAGGGTCTGGCGATAATCACTCCGCGCTGGATGCGGCACATCCTCAGCGATAGGACGGTAGACCGTTTCGTGAAGTACGGCGTCAATGTGTTCGGCATCAGCGCCAATCAGGATAAATTCGCCATCGCTCATCAGGCGATAGACGCGACCTACCGCTTTTTTGACTCCATCGGCATTCCCATGTGCCTGAAGGACGTCGGCATCGACGACAGCAGGATCGGAGAGATGGCGCACCATATCGCCGTCAATGAGGGACTGGAGGAAGCGTGGGTGCCGCTCTATGAGGACGATTTGGTGACGATCCTGACCGAATCCCTCTGAGCGCCTCCGCGTAAGCCTGAGATCGGGAAGTGTATGTATGTCAAAGAAAAAAACGGTCGTCTCGCTGGTGCTCAACAGCCTGATTGCGCTGGTGACGACGGGAGTGGTGGTTTCCTATTTCCTTGTTGAGAGCAAGGTGATCCGCAGCGGCTCTGAAAGCTTCCGCTTTTTTACAACGGACAGCAATATTCTGGCAGCCGTCGCCGCGGCGACGGTGGCGGTGTTTGATATTAAAATACTCAGAGGGAAGATCGATCGCCTCCCCCGCGCGGCAGAGGTGCTCAAGTATGTCGGCACCGTGGGTGTATTCCTGACATTTTGTACGGCGGTGTTTTTCCTTGCGCCGATCTACGGAGCGCCGATGCTGTTTGGCGGTACGGCGTTTCATATGCACGCCGCCGCGCCGCTGATGTCGTTTTTGTCCTTTTCTTTTTTGGAGAAGCACTCGCGTTTGAAATTATCCGAGAGTTTGCTGGGATTGCTCCCTGTCGTGGTTTACGGCGCGGTCTACTTTGTTGAGGTCGTGGTCATCGGAGAGGCAAACGGCGGCTGGAAGGATTTCTACGCCTTTAATCAGGGCGGCAGCTGGGGTGTGACAGTTGCAGTGATGCCGTGTGCGGCATATGCGGTCTGTTTGCTGATACGTCTGCTGCACAATCTTTGGATCCCAAAAAAATAATCGTGGACGGCAGCTCCGGTATCGGGGCTGCCGTCCTGTATTATTATTGGGAATCTCTAATAATGCAATGTCGTGCAGAAGTGCGGAAGATTTATGGCAGAATGTTGTCAAAACTCCGCAGGAATACTGACGTATTTCAAGGAGTTTTGACAAAATTATGCCGTGAAGATTTCGTGCTTATGCGCGGTAAGGAATTTTTAGAGGTTCCCTT
>ONSE01000054.1 GCA_900320415.1 uncultured Eubacteriales bacterium | reverse complement strand
GCTCTTGGGATGCTCGGGCTTCTCGTCGAACTCATAGATCTCGCCGTCCTCGTGGGTGTTGAGGATACCGAAGCGCGAAGCCTCCTCAAGGGGAACGTCGATGACCGCGATGGTGCAGGCGGCGTTCTTCGCCTTGTGATACTCGAGCATCTTGTTGTAGTCCATCTTGTAGATGTGGTCGCCAGAAAGAATGACGACATAGTCGGGATCATAGCGCTCGATGTAGTTGATGTTCTGATAAATGGCGTTAGCGGTGCCCGAGTACCAGTCCGCGCCCTTGATCGCCTGATAGGGGCTGAGGCAGTTAACGCCCGAGTGCATACCGTCGAGATCCCACGGCTGACCGTTGCCGATGTACTCATTGAGGATCAGGGGCTGGTACTGGGTGAGAATACCAACCGCCTCAACGCCTGAGTTCACGCAGTTTGACAACGGAAAGTCGATAATGCGGTACTTTCCGCCGAAGGGTACGGCGGGCTTAGCCAGCTTCTTGGTGAGGACGCCCAGACGTGAGCCCTGTCCGCCCGCAAGAAGCATTGCTACTACTTCCTGTTTTGGAAACATTTGCATTGATATAACCTCCGATATAGTATATTTGTATTTGTTTCAAGATTGAAAACATATCTCAGCAGGCAAAGCCTGCGCTTACACAAAGTCATTCGGCTTGAGCGTCCGCCTCTTTGCGCTCTCCCTCATACCGCAGATAAATCACACCCATGGGAGGAAGCGTCAAAGACAGACCCTGGTTGCAGCCGTGTATTTTCATGTGCTCCGTCACAAGCTCCCCGCCGTTTGCGATGCCCATTCCGCCGTAGCGCGCGTCGTCTGAATTGAACACCTCATTGTACACACCGAAGCGAGGCACACCGATCTTGTAATTCTTATGCTCGATCGGGCGGAAATTGCAGACCGCGATGATATCGTTTCCCGCTGTGTCTGTGCGCTTGAAGGCGATGACGGAATTGGTGTAGTCGTCGTGGTGGATCCAGTCGAAGCCCTTCCAGATGGCGTCCATCTCATAGAACGGCGGCGTGTCGATATAGAACTTGTTCAGCTCGCGGAAGAATACCTGCAGCTGCGCATGGTTCTTGCTGTCGAGGAATTCCCAGTCCACAATGCCGTCGGCGTCCCACTCCTCCAGCTGGCCGATCTCGGTGCCCATGAACACCAGCTTCTTGCCGGGGTGAGCGAACATATAGGTCATAAACGCTCTCAGCCCCGCCAGACGGTCGCCGCCGTTGCCGGGCATCTTGCTCAAGATCGAGCCCTTGCCGTTGGAAACCTCGTCGTGCGAGACGGGCAGGACAAAGTGCTCGGAGAACGCGTAGAAAAAACTAAACGTAAGGTTGTCGTGATTGAACGGCCGCCACTGCGGATCGAGCGTCATGTAGTGCAGCATATCGTTCATCCACCCGCGGTTCCACTTGTAGTCAAAGCCGAGTCCGCCCTCCTCGATCTTGTGGGTGAGCTTCGGCCATGAGGTGGTTTCCTCGGCGTACATCAGAGCCTCGGGAACGCAGGTATGCACCGCGGTGTTGAGCCTCTTGACAAAGTCGATCGCCTCGAGGTTCTCCTTGCCGCCGAATTTGTTCGGCTCCCACTCCCCCGCCTTCTTGCCGTAGTCCAGGTAGAGCATGGAGGAAAGCGCGCCGATGCGCAGGCCGTCAAGGTGATAGGTTTTCAGCCAGAACACCGCTGAAGAGACCAGAAAGCTGATGACCTCGGGGCTGCGGAAATTGAACAGGCAGGTATCCCACTCGGGCATCTCGCCGCGCTTGGGATTTCCGCTCTCATAGAGGGAGGTGCCGTCGAACTTCACCAGCGCGAAACTATCCTTCGGAAAATTCGAGGGGACCCAGTCCATGATCACGCCGATTCCCCTTTGGTGCAGCGTGTCAATCAGATACATCAGGTCGTCGGGCGTGCCGTAGCGCGAGGTCGCGGCAAAGTAGCCCGTCGTCTGGAAGCCCCAGCTGGGGTCGTAAGGGTGCTCGGTGAGCGGCATGAACTGCACGTGCGTGAAGTGCATATCACAGAGATATTCCGTCAGCTCATCCGCGAGCTGGCGATAGGTATAAAAGCTGCCGTCGGGATTGCGCTTCCACGATCCGGCGTGAACCTCATAGATGTTCATCGGCTCGCACAAGGAGTCGCGCGTTTTGCGGCCTTCCAGCCATGCGCCGTCGCCCCACTCATAGGCGCTCAGGTCATAGACCCGGGAGGCATTGTCGGGACGGTTTTCCGCGTAAAAGGCAAACGGATCCGATTTCATCATCTTTTCAAACCAGGGAGTCTCTACGCAGAACTTGTAGCTGTCGCCCTGCTCTACTCCCTCAATGAAAAGCTCCCAGATGCCGTCGCGGTTTCTATTCATAAAGTTTTCGGTTTTGTTCCAGTCATTGAAGCTGCCCACAACGGAAACGCTTCGCGCGTTGGGCGCCCAAACGCGAAAGAGCACACCGCGCTCTCCGTTTCTCTCCGCTCCGCGGGCGCCGAAATACTCGTAACTGAACGCGCCGTCACCCGCCTGAAAGCATTCGACGGCAGAGCGTGAGTCGTTGAGGCTGTAGTTCATAAATTCAACTCCCCCTATAAAAATTGTGTAGATTGTTCAAAAATCCACCCAAATAACCATGATATATTATCCCTGAATATATCATACCAAAATATTATGTGAATTTCAAGCAAATTCAAAAATTTCTAAACTAATTTTTAGTTTACTTTTTATAAACCTTATACAAATTTTATCCATTCCCAAAAATATGATAATTGCGATATTTTTTTCGGTCGGAACGACGGGACTTTTCGGTGAAAAAAACGGACTGTCCGTGAGGGGACAGTCCGCGTGTGGTTCATTTTACTTTTGTTTCAACGGAGAATCAGCCGAGCTCAGCGAAGTACTTAATGGTTCTTACCATCTGGCTGGTGTAGGAGTTCTCGTTGTCGTACCAGGAAACTACCTGTACCTCATAGAGGTCGTCGGCAACCTTGGAAACCATGGTCTGGGTAGCGTCAAAGAGAGAACCGTATCTCATGCCGATAACGTCGGAAGAAACGATGGGATCCTCGTTGTAGCCGAAGGACTCGGAAGCGGCAGCCTTCATGGC
>ONSE01000122.1 GCA_900320415.1 uncultured Eubacteriales bacterium | reverse complement strand
GATTCGATTGGAGCTGGTGGACGGACTTGAACCCCCGACCTGCTGATTACAAATCAGCTGCTCTACCAACTGAGCTACACCAGCATTCTCCGTGTTTTTCACACCCGTCTCTCAAGTGCTCAATAAATATAACATAGAATTCTCTTTTTGTCAACACTTTTTTTGAAAAAACTTTTTCTATTTTTGAAAATCGGCGTATAGTCTGTTTTAAATGGCTAATAATAGCAACATATCGTACGAAAAGGTGGTTCAAGAACAAGGATGACATACACAGATGTTTTCCAAAAACAGAAGCAGACTTCCCGGTCAGGGTATTCTTTTTATCAAAAGCTCGGATTTTTATACTTTCTGAACCTCGCTGACTGGATCTGCACAGAGGCGCTGCTCGCAAGTGGATTGTTCGTTGAGGCAAATCCCATCATGAAGCCGGTAATGTCGGGAATCGGGCAAACGATTCTGATCAAGGGTGTTCTTCCGCTTGCGTTGATAATTCTGTGCGCCGTGCTGTTCAAGCTCGCGGGAGCACAGGACAACAAGTTCGCCAATGTCCTGGTAACCATAGGCATCGTTGCCTACACTCTCGTCAATCTCTGGCATATTTTTAATTTTGTATTGCTCTTTTTCACGATTTAAGTTACAATGAGTAAGAATAGATTGACAAGGGAGTGATAATGTGCCTGCATTATCGGTGCGCAACCTCGGTGTGACCTTTATTGAGCGCACGTTGTTTTCAGACGTTTCGTTTGATGTGGAGTTGCATGACAAGGTGGGGTTCATCGGCGCGAATGGCGTCGGAAAGACCACTCTGTTCCGTGTCCTGAACGGAGAACTTGAGCCGAGCGAGGGCGTGATTGCTTTTGAGAAAAACGTCCGTGTCGGCTACATGGAGCAGCACGCCTGCAATAATCCCCGTATAGATATCTTCCATGAGCTTCTGTCTGTCTTTGACTATCTGAGAGAGATGGAAGAGGAGCTTGCACAGGTTACAGCCGCGATAGACGCCAAAAGCGGCGATTTAACGGCTTTGGTGGAACGCCAGACGCGTTTGATAGAGGAGTATGAGGCACTGGGGGGATTAACCTACAAGAGCCGCACCCGTTCCGCGTTGTTGGGACTGGGTTTTTCCGAGAAGGATTTCACCATGTCTGTCGGCAGTCTCAGCGGCGGACAGCGTTCGAAGCTGAGTCTGGCGAAGCTTCTGCTTTCGAACAGCACGGTGCTCCTTCTCGACGAGCCGACCAATCATCTGGATATTCAGTCCGTCGGCTGGCTGGAGGATTTTCTGCGCGATTTCAGAGGAGCCATGATCATCATCAGCCATGACCGTTATTTTCTTGACCATGTCACCAACAAGACCATCGAGCTGGAGCACGGCAGAGTGATGTGCTACAAGGGCGCCTATTCGGAGTTTATCCGGAAAAAAGAGGCGTACAACGAGGCGCTGAGGAATAAATATGAAAACGATATGAAAGAGATAGCGCGTATCGAGGGAATTGTTGAGCAGCAAAAACGATGGGGACGGGAGAGAAACTTTATCACCGCCGCCAGCCGTCAGAAGGAGGCTGACCGCATCAAAGCACAGCTAGTCACACCTGACAGCGAGCTTGCCACCATGAGGATGCGGTTTGAGCCGAAGTTCGAGAGCGGTAACGATGTGCTGATTTGCCGCGGTCTGGAGAAGTCCTTCGGGGACAAGCGGCTGTTCCATGACGTCAGCATACATATCCGAAAGGGCGAGCGTGTGTTTATCGTGGGGGCGAACGGCTGCGGCAAAACGACGCTGTTCCGCATTCTCAACGGCAAGCTGCCTCAGGACAAAGGAGAATTCGATCTCGGCGCAAATGTAATGACGGGCTATTTTGACCAGATGCAGCAGAATCTTGATCTGAACAAGACGGCGATTGATGAGGTCTGGGACCGCTTTCCGAACATGACACAGACGGAAGTCCGCTCTGCGCTCGCGTCCTTTTTATTCAGGGGGGAGGAGGTTTTCAAGCCCCTCTCCAAGATGAGCGGAGGCGAAAGAGCAAGAATATCCCTGCTGAAACTAATGCTGCAGGGCAGCAACTTTCTGCTGCTCGACGAGCCGACCAATCACCTGGACGCCGCCTCCCGCGAGGAACTGGAAAAAACGCTTGCAGATTACAGCGGAACACTGCTGGTCATCAGCCATGACCGCTACTTTATCAATAAGCTGGCGACGCGCGTGCTTGCCATGACGCCCGACGGAATGAAGGAGTATCTGGGCAACTATGATTATTACGCGGAGCGTGTGAAGGCAGAACGCGGACAGCAGCCGGAAACCGTTTTTGCGGGCAGGAAGGAAAAGCCTCAGAACGAGTACTTTCTGAAAAAGCAGCAGCAGAGCGAGGAGAGAAAACGCCGTACGCGGCTGAGAAGAGCGGAAGAGGAAATCGAGCGGCTGGACGCTGAAATCGCGGAAATCCAGCGTCAGCTGACAAGCGAAGAGGTGATTTCCGATTATGAAAAGCTCATGGAGCTGAGCGGACAGCTCGAACAGCTGCAGACGGAACAGGAGCGCCAGTACGAAATATGGGCGGAGCTTTCGGATTGATCATTCGTGTGAAAAAGGAGCGGCAAATACCGCTCCTTTTCAGTGTCTGTTCTTTTCTGCTGCCAGCAAAAAAGGAACACCCACAAAAGGTGTTCCTTTTTTTGGAGCGGATGATGGGAATCGAACCCACACGATCAGCTTGGAAGGCTGAAGTTCTACCACTAAACTACATCCGCATAT
>ONSE01000125.1 GCA_900320415.1 uncultured Eubacteriales bacterium | reverse complement strand
GGCTTCCAGTTCTTTCATCAATCTCTCCAAGGATTTTGCCCGCAAAAGCTCCGCGTTATCGGAAGTCACCGGAAACGGAAATCCCCCCGCGTTGATGGATTGCTGAATAAAGATGTTGATCGCCTGTGTCAAGGTCAGACCGCTTTGAGAATATATTTCCTCTATCTCCCGTCTGATCTCGGGATTGATCCTGAATCTAAAGGTATCGGTCTTTGGCATAGAAGTTACTTTATCCATCATAACACCTCCTACTCATATTATACTTTAAAAAAATCATTTGTCAACATTTGTGGCTACATTGTGTTAAGTCTATCATAAAACGAAAGCTGCCGACCTTTATCGACAGCTTTCGTTAGTAATTGGTGGAGATGAGGAGAATCGAACTCCTGTCCGAAAGATGTTCGCCGTGAATTTCTCCGAGCGCAGTCGCTATATTGCGATTCCCCCGCCGCGCCGCCTAACGACAGGCTGCGCGGGTCGGTAGCTTCTGATGGATGACGGGGCGCGAAGCAGAGCCCTGTTCACCTTTACCTCTGATCGACGCCTCTTACGCGGCCGAGGTCCTCCGCGCAGAGACGAGCTGCATTAAGCAGCAGCTAAAGAAACTGTATTTTTCTCAGTTATTTTTAAGTTGCGGATTTTATGGCGGTCCCGCACCGCCGCTCGCTTATCAGGGGTCACATCCCCCGTCGAAACCTTTACATCCCCATATATTGTGTTGTATACCGAGCGCTTCAAGCTGAGAGCTTGGCGGCTCTCAACTCTTGGCTCTTTCCTTTAATGCTCTTTCAATGTCGCGCTTGGCGGTGCGTTTTGCCATGTCCTCGCGCTTGTCATAGAGCTTCTTGCCGCGGCACAGCCCGACCTGCACCTTGACGCGGTTGTCCTTGAAGTAGAGACTGAGCGGGATCAGCGAATAGCCCATCTGCTTCACCACGCCGAACAGGCGGTTGATCTCCTTCTTGTGCATCAGCAGCTTTCTGACGCGCATCGGGTCGCGGTTGAAGATATTGCCCTGCTCATAGGGCGAGATGTGCATGCCGTTGACAAAGATCTCACCCTTGTCGATCGAGCACCAGCTGTCCTTGAGGTTCACCCTGCCCTGACGGATGGATTTGACCTCGGTGCCGAACAGCTCGATGCCCGCCTCATAGCTCTCCTCGATGAAGTAGTCGTGGCGCGCCTTTTTGTTCTGCGCGATCGTTTTCAGTGAAGCCATCAGATCTCATTCCTGCCTTCCAGCGCCTTTGCCAGCGTATACTCGTCCGCGTATTCCAGATCGCCGCCGACGGGGATGCCGTAGGCAAGGCGCGTCACCTTCACGCCCATCGGCTTGAGGAGTCTGGAGATATAGAGCGCCGTCGCGTCGCCCTCCACGGTGGGATTGGTCGCCATGATGACCTCCGCCACCGACTCTCCCCCGATCCGCGTAAGGAGCTGCTTGATGGTGAGATCGTCGGGTCCGACGTCGTTGAGCGGCGAGATCGCGCCGTGCAGCACATGATAGACGCCCTTGAACTCGCGGGTATTCTCCACGGCGGTCGCGTCGCGCGGCGTTTCCACCACACAGATCACGCTGTGATCGCGGGCGTCGCTTTGGCACACGGGGCACAGCTCGCCGTCGGTGAGGTTGCAGCAGCGGCTGCAATAGCGGATCCTGTCGTGCGCGTCGGTGACCGCCTTGGCAAGCGCGTCGGCCTCCGCCTGAGACAGGTTGAGCACATAGTAGGCAAGCCGCTGAGCGGTCTTATGCCCGATGCCGGGCATTTTTTCGAACTGGTCCACCAGATTCTCCAGCGGAGCCACATGATATTGCGCCATGATCAAAAGATGCCGGGAATATTGAGTCCGCCCGAGATGGAATCCATCTTCTCTTCCTTCTCCTTGGCGGCGCTTCTCAGCGCTTCATTGGCGGCAGCCATGATCAGATCGGAGAGCATCTCCACATCCTCGGGGTCGACGACCTCGGGCTCGATCTCCACCTTGGTCAGCTCCATCTTGCCGGTGACGGTCACCTTGACCGCGCCGCCGCCTGCGGCTGCTTCATATTCCTTGGCTTCCAGCTCAGCGGAAACCGCTTCCATATCATCTTGGATCTTCTGTGCCTGGCGGGCAAGCTGCTGGATGTTGTTGGCGCCGCCGCCACCGTATCCCTTGGGTAATCTTGCTTTCATTTGAAACTTCCTTTCTATATTATATATGAAAACGCAGTATATTATACTTCTTCCACCGCGAT
>ONSE01000119.1 GCA_900320415.1 uncultured Eubacteriales bacterium | reverse complement strand
GACATCAACGACACCGACGTGATGGGCAACCAGTCTCCGCTCGACTACATCGCCGCTGTCAGGGATATCTATTTCCCCATCAGCAAGGGCGCTTCCACCTATATTATTCCGAAAAACGAGTTTGCCGTTCCCACGGCGCTCTTTGAAACGCTCAACAGAGAGAAGATCACCGCTCTCTGCTGGAGTGTCGCAGGCGTTACGCTGCCCGCGAAGCTGGGCGCGTTTGACGTGCTCAAGCCCGAGTATCTGAAGAAGCTCTGCTTCTCGGGCTCGGTCATGCCCTGCAAGTACCTTAAGATCTGGCAGGAAAACCTGCCCGACGTGCTCTATGTCAACCAGTACGGTCCCACAGAGGCGACAGCCTCCTGCACCTACTATGTCGTTGACGGCAAGGTGGACGACGATACCGTGCTTCCCATCGGCAAGCCGTACGATAACTATAGGATTATGATTCTCAGCGAGGAGAACGAGGAGGTTCCCCGCGGCGAGCAGGGTGAGATCTGCGTCAGCGGACCGATCCTCGCCCTCGGCTACTACGGCAACGCCGAGTACACCGAGAAATCCTTCCTGCAGAATCCGCTCAATCCCAACTACCGCGAGCTGATTTACAAGACAGGCGACCTCGGCAGCTGGGGAGAGGACGGCAATCTGCTCTTCCACGGAAGAAAGGACAGACAGATCAAGCATCTCGGCCACCGCATCGAGCTGGGCGAGATCGAGGAAGCCGCCCACAAGATCGAGGGCGTCAGGGACTGCTGCTCTCTCTATAACAAGCCAAAGGAGCACCTCTACCTGTTCTACACGGGAGAGGCGACCTCCAAGGATATTGTGCTTTATTTCCGTAAAAACCTGCCTGCGTTCATGGTGCCGAGAAAGCTCGTCAACCTTGACAAGCTCCCGACACTGCCCAACGGCAAAATTGATATGCAGGCGTTAAAATCATTATTCAAATAAAATTTAGAATGGAGAAATTGCTATGATGGATCAATTAATGGAAATTCTGGAAGAACTCAGACCCGACGTTGACTTCGCGAACGAGACCGCTCTCATCACAGACGGTATCCTCGATTCCTTTGACATCGTTGCGCTGGTCGGCGAGCTGAACGACGAGTTTGATATTGAGATCAAGCCCAACAACCTCGTTCCCGACAACTTCAACTCTGCCAAGGCGATGCTCGCTCTGATCGAGCAGCTGCAGGACGAATAATGATGGATACCGCAAAACTCAGAGAGATCCTCTCCCAACTCGGAACGCCGTCGTACGTCTATGACCTCGACGCGTTCAACAAGCGTGCCGCTCTGGTGCGTGAGCAGTTCGGAGAGAATGTCGGATTGTGCTTTTCCATCAAGGCGAACGCCTTTATGCTCGGCAGGCTGCCCGAAACCATCGACAAGATCGAGGTCTGCAGCCCGGGCGAGCTGACCATCTGCGAAAAGACGGGCGTTGATGTCAGCAAGATCATCTTCTCGGGCGTCAACAAGACCCGTGCGGACGTGGAGCGCGCCGCTGACGACAATGTCGGCACCTTCACCGCCGAGAGCTTTTTGCATTTGCAGCTGATCAATGATGCCGCGCTCAGAAGGGGAAAGGTGTTCCCCGTGCTGCTCCGTGTGACCGACGTCAAGGGCGGCAGCCAGTTCGGCATGGAGGAGGGCGATGTTCTCGACCTCATCCGTAACCGCGCCGATTATCAGGGCGTGGAAATCGTCGGTATCCACTACTTCACAGGCACTCAGAAGCGCAAGGCGAAGCCCATTCTCAGAGAGCTGGACTACCTCAGGGATCTGGTTGCCAGGGTGAAGGATGAGCTGGATTTCACCATTCAGCGCCTCGAGTACGGCACGGGACTTGCCGTAGATTATTTTGACGAAAACGCGGACGAGCTGGAAGCGGCGCGTCTCGCTGAGATTGCTCCCGCCATTCGTGCGCTCGGAGAGGTCGCGGAGCTGACCGTGGAGATGGGCAGATTCTTTGCCGCTCCCTGCGGTTACTACTTTACGAAGGTTGTGGACGTCAAGACCTGCTACGGCGTGAACTACGCCATCGTGGACGGCGGTCTCAACCAGCTCAAGTACGACGGACAGCTTCAGGGAATGCAGATTCCCGTGATCCTCCACCTCAAGGAGAGCGAGCCGTCGGGCAGCGTGGCGCCGTGGACGCTCTGCGGCAGCCTCTGCACCACCAACGATATCCTCGCGAGGGCGGCGGAGTTTGACACCCTCGAAATCGGCGACACCCTCGTGTTCACACGCACGGGAGCCTATTCCGCGATGGAGGGCATGGCGATCTTCCTCAGCCGCGAGATGCCCGTGATCTCCGTCTATTCCGAAAAGGACGGTCTGAAGGTGCTCCGCGAGATGCTCTATTCAGATGTATTTAACACCCCCTAATGCTTTCTACGCTGCTTGAGGCTGCCTTCGGGCGGTCTCAGGCTCGCGTTTTCTATAGATATCCGCTTAACGGCAAACCAACACAGGAGATGTTATTTTGAGTTACAGTACCATAAACTTTATTTTGTTTGTGCTGGGCACTGTCCTCGTATACTTTCTGATTCCGAAGAAGGTGCGCTGGACGGTTCTGCTTGCGGCGAGCGTGGTATTTTACATCATATCAGGATGGAAATTCGCCTTTTACATACTGTTCACCGCGGCAAGCACCTATCTGATTGCTCTCTGGATAGACAAAATATCGGAAAACTCCAAAAAGGTTCTCAAGAAGAACAAGGCGGAGTGGAGCAGAGACGATAAAAAGAAGTACAAGAACAAAATCAAGGTTCAGAAGCGCCTTGTCATGACGCTCGCCCTGCTGGCGAACTTCGGCATTCTGGCGTTTATGAAGTATTACAATTCCTTCGCGGGAGGAGCGAACGAGCTCGCCGCGAGCTTTGGCTGGCAGCTGTCCGTGCCGACGCTCAAGCTGCTGATGCCGCTCGGCATTTCTTTCTACACCTTCCAGTCCATGGGCTACATCGTGGATGTCTACCGCGAAAAGGTCCGGGCGCAGAAGAATCCCCTCAAGCTGCTGCTGTTTGTGTCCTTCTTCCCCCAGGTGATCCAGGGCCCCATCAGTATGTACGACCAGCTCGCGAAGCAGCTCTATGAGGGTCATGACTTTGACTTTACAAGGTTTAAGTATGGCTGTGAGCTGATCATGTGGGGCTTCTTCAAGAAGCTCGTCATCGCGGACAGGGCGGCGATCGCCATCACCGCCGTGACGGACAAGTACAACAGCTATAACGGCACGACTCTGACCTTTACCATTCTGCTGTATTCCCTGCAGCTGTACGCCGACTTCTCGGGCGGTATCGATATCTCCCGCGGCGTGTCGCAGATATTCGGCATTGACATGATCGACAACTTCAAGCGTCCGTACTTCTCGAAGGATATCAATGAGTACTGGCGCCGCTGGCACATCTCGCTGGGCGCGTGGATGAAGGAGTATATCTTCTATCCCGTCGCGATGTCCAACCTCTTTATCACCGCCAGCAAGAAAATGAAGAACACCCGTTTCGGCGGTACAGCCGCGGGCGCGCATATTGCCAAGGTGCTTCCCACCAGCGTCGCTTCCCTGATCGTATTTCTCGTGGTCGGTATCTGGCACGGCGACAGCTGGAAGTTCGTCGCCTTCGGTGCGTGGAACGGCGTGATCATCATGGTCAGCATCCTTCTCGAGCCGGTCTTTGATTTCATCAAGGCCAAGCTCCATATCGGAAAGGGCAACATTCCTTTCATGCTCTTCCAGATGTTCCGCACCTTCCTGGTGGTGCTGGTCGGCTATGTCTTTGACGTCGCTCCTTCCTTCAGGCAGGCGATGCGCACCTTCTGGCTCTTTTTTACGAACCAGAATTTCGGCAAGGCCTACACCCAGATCAGCGGTCTCGGTCTTGGCAAGAAGGACTATCTCGTGGTGCTTCTCGGCGCGCTCGTCATCTTCATTGCGAGCGTCATCCAGGAAAACACTAAAAACGGACTCACAATCCGTCAGAAGCTCGACAACACGCCCTTCATCGTCCGTTTCCTCGCGCTGTTTGTGCTGCTGATTTCCATTGTGGTATTCGGCATCTACGGCTCGGGCTACGACGCGGCGGCGTTCGTTTACGCGCAATTCTAAAGGAATGTGATTATGAAAACAAAATTATACGTAACACGGTCATTAAAAATCATCGCCTATGTGTTGCTGTCCGCAATAACCATCGGTATTCTGCAGGAGTACGTTCTCTGTCATTACGACGCGAACCGCCTGCGTATGGACGGCTTCTACCTCGAGGATAATGAGACGATCGACGTGGCGCTGATCGGTTCCAGTGAGATGTACTCCGGCGTTATCCCCGCCAGAACCTACGAGAAATACGGCTTCACCTGCTACCCGTACGCGACGGCATCGAGCACGGCGGGCGCGATGATCACCCAGATCGACGAGGTGGAGCGTACCCAGACTCCCTCCCTGGTTGTCATTGAGATCAACGCCTTCCTCTATGCCACCGACAACGAGGAAAAGGAATCGAGTATCCGCAACTACATCGACAACGTTCCCCTCAACATCAACAAATTCAAATATATCCAGAGGACGCCGGCGGTACGAAAGCTGGGCAGGAGAGAGTTCCTGTTCCCGATTTTCAAGTATCACGGCGTGTGGAACGACTATCCCGAGCCGTGGGAGATGCTCAAAACAAGGGTCACGCAGGATTCGCGCGGTTATACCCTGCTCAAGGGATTCAAAACCACCGCGAACCATCTCAAGGTGAAGGACAAAATCTACAACAGCACCGCTCCGACGGACGATACCAAGAATCCGCTGGAGGAGCGTTATGAGCAGCGTCTCCGTGACTTTTTGCAGCACTGCAAGGATCACGAGATCCGCAACCTTCTCTTTATCCGCGCGCCGCACGTTGTCACCGACGAGACCTACAAGCGGTT
>ONSE01000116.1 GCA_900320415.1 uncultured Eubacteriales bacterium | reverse complement strand
CGGCGGCTGCGGCGAGTGCCAGACCTCCTGCCAGTCCGCTTGCAAGACTTCCTGCGGTGTTGCGAACCAGCAGTGCGAGAAGTGCCTCGAGAAATAATTTTGTTTACAATGAAGGATCACGCCGTTATGCCTTTAGGTTTAACGGCGTTCCTTTTGTCAGGAGAACTGTATTATGATACATCAGTATAAGCTCAACGGCTATAACATTGTCCTCGATGTTTACAGCGGCAGCGTTCATGTCGTTGATGATTTGGCGTATGATGTGATCGCCATGTACGAAAGCAGCGGCGCGGATGAGATCGTCGCCGCCATGCTCGAAAAATACGCGGATTCTCCCGAGATCACCGAGGAGGAGATCAGGGATTGCATCGCCGACGTCAGTGAACTAAAGGACACGGGAAAGCTGTTTACCGCCGATCAGTACGAGGACATCGCCTTTGATTTCAAAAAGAGAAACACGGTCATCAAGGCGCTTTGCCTGCATATTGCCCACACCTGCAACCTCAACTGTGAGTATTGCTTTGCGAGCCAGGGAAAATACCACGGCGAGCGCGCTCTGATGAGTCTTGAGGTGGGCAAGAGAGCGATTGATTTTCTGATAGAGAACTCGGGCAGCCGCGTCAATCTTGAGGTTGACTTCTTCGGCGGCGAGCCGCTGATGAACTTCGAGGTCGTCAAGGAGATCGTCGCCTACGCCAGAAGCATCGAAAAGCAGCACAATAAGAATTTCCGTTTCACCCTTACCACCAACGGTATGCTGGTGGATGACGACGTGATCGAGTTTGCCAACAGGGAATGTCACAATGTTGTTCTCAGTCTTGACGGAAGAAAGGAGATTCACGACAAACTCCGCAAGACCGTCAGCGGCAAGGGCAGTTATGATATCATCGTGCCCAAGTTTCAGGAGTTTGTGAAGCGGCGCGGCAACAGGGGCTATTATGTCAGAGGCACCTTCACACACAACAACACCGATTTTACCAACGATATTTTTCACATGGCTGACCTCGGCTTTACCGAGCTTTCGATGGAGCCTGTCGTCTGCGCTCCCGACGATCCCTATGCGCTGACCTACGACGATCTGCCCGTGCTGTTTGAGCAGTACGAGATCCTCGCGAAGGAGATGCTCAGGAGAGAGAAGGAGGGCAGACCGCTGACCTTCTATCACTATATGATCGACCTCACGGGCGGCCCGTGCATTTATAAGCGCGTATCGGGCTGCGGCTCAGGAACGGAGTATATGGCGGTAACGCCGTGGGGTGACTTGTACCCCTGCCACCAGTTTGTCGGCGATGAAAAATACAGGCTGGGGGATATCCGGAACGGCGTGAGCAATAAAGAGGTGCAGGACGAGTTCAAGCTCTGCAATGCCTACGCCAGGGAGGCTTGCAGGGATTGCTGGGCAAGGCTGTACTGCAGCGGCGGCTGTGCCGCTAACGCCTACCACGCCACCGGCTCCATCAGCGGTATTTACGCATACGGCTGTGAGCTGTTCAAAAAGCGCATGGAGTGCGCCATCATGATGAAGGTCGCGCAGGCGGAGGAAACGGAATAAAACTGACCCTTGACGGATTCCTTGCATATCTGATGCGTCAAAAGCCGCATCACATCTGTTTTGAGTTAGTTTTTCATCAAGGATTAGAGGTACCCATAAATGAGAAAATCCATCGGCAGCGCCGATGGATTTTTTGCGTTACTTCATTTCTGAATTGTCCGTTTGGATATCCTGCTTGAATTCCTCGTTTATGTCGGGATACGCCGAGAGCATCGGCTCGAGCTTTTTGCCGCTCTGACGGTCAAAGTAGTTTTTGGTGATTTTCGCGACCAGTCCGCTCAGTGCTACCAGGCAAATCAGATTGGGAACCGCCATCAGACCGTTGAAGGTGTCGTCGATCGCCCAGATCAGGTCGCCCTGAATCGCGGTGGAGACGGCAATCAGAACCACATAAATGATCTTAAAGCTGAAAACTATGCTTTTCCGTTTTTCCTCCCTGACAAAGCCGAAGCAGAACTCTATCGCTTTTTCGCCGTAGTATGACCATGCGATGATAGTAGTAAAGGCGAAAAGCGGCAGAATAATTGAGAACACCGTCACACCGAAGGTTCCGAAATTCGAGGAAAACAGAGACATTGCCATTACCGCGTCATCCATATCGGACGAAAGCGCGCCGAGATCAAACGTGGTCAGAAAGGTGAGAGAGGTGAGTGTGCAGATGATAAAGGTATCAAAGAACACCTCAAACACGCCCCAGAGTCCCTGCTTGACAGGTTCTCTTGTCTCTGACGCAGAGTGCGCGATAACCGAGGAGCCAAGACCTGCCTCGTTGGAGAATACGCCGCGCGCCATGCCCTTTTTGATGACCTGCGTGAAGCTGAAGCCGAGAATACCGCCGCCCGCAGCCTGAAAGTTGAACGCCTTTTCAAAAATCAGTCCGAAGGCTTTCGGGACCTGATCGTAGTGAATGATGATCGCGATTAGCGACATGATGATAAACAGCAGCGACATAAACGGTACCAGCATCGAGGTCACCTTTCCGATTCTCTGGATGCCTCCGATGATAATGACAGCGGTGAGTGCCGCGACTACGACGCCGATCATGATTTTGATATACAGGGCATTGTCAACTGTCCAGACCTTGGATATCGCCTCTGAGAGCGTGCCCGAAATCTTATTGGTCTGCACGCCGCTCATTCCGATTGCCGCGAAAACGCAGAAAACCGCCGCGCAATACGCCAGCCATTTCCATTTCAGGCCGTTCGCTATGTAGTAAAACGAACCGCCCGACAGGTTGCCGTCCTTGTCCTTTCTGCGGAAATACAGACCCAGCACATTTTCGGAATAGTTGGTAACCATGCCGAAGAAGGCGGAAATCCACATCCAGAACACTGCTCCGGGACCTCCTGTCAGGATCGCGGAGATGACGCCGACGATATTTCCCGTGCCGACCGTTCCCGAGATCGCGGTGGAAAACGCCTCGAACTGTGAAACGGAGTGGACGCGCTCGTCCTTTTGCTTTTTCTTTCCCAGACTCTTCAGTGTGGGGACGATCGTGGTATTCAGAGATTCCCCGAATTTCCTCACCTGAAGGAATTTTGTCCTCACCGTCAGCAGGATTCCCGTGCCGAGAATCAGGATGACCACAGGCCATCCCCAGACGATGCCGTTGAGAAAGCTGTTGACGCTTTCAACCGTTGAGAGTATTTGCTCCCACATACACATCCTCCTCATTATTTACGTGCCTCACCATTATAGCATAAACGTCATATACACGCAAGTTACTATTCTTTTACATTTGTATGAATGATTTCATGGAAAGATGATAATTGATTTGCGAATTATTCGCAAATTGCTTGACTTTGACGCAATTATCTGCTATACTGATTTGCGATTGAGTTGCAAATTGGGAGGTGAGCGCATTGCCGAAATACATGACAAAGCAAAGAAAGGCGCTGCTGGCGTTTCTGGAGCAGCACGCCGACGAGGAGTTGTCCGCCAGACAGATTGAGCAGGCGCTTTGCGGCGATGGGATCAGTATCAGCGCGGTTTACCGCAATCTTTCCGAACTGCAGAAGGAGAGAAAGGTGCGCAAGGTCACCAAGAGCGACAGCCGCGAGGTCTACTATCTCTACACCGACTGTGACCATTGTAAGGAATGTCTGCATCTTTCCTGCAAAAAATGCGGAAAGACCTATCATATGAACAGTGAGGGTGCGCAGATGCTGGTAAGGAACCTCGCGCAGAGCGACGAATTTGCCATTGACAAGGCAGACACGGTTTTGTACGGCGTTTGCAGGGATTGTCAGAAAAAACATGAGGAGTAAGAAATGAAAAGAGTATTATCGTTGTTATTGGTTGTTCTGCTGGCTTTTTCGGCACTGACGGGCTGCGCCGCTTCGGGCGAAACGCAGCAGGACAGCGGCAAATATACAATTATCGCGGCGGTTTATCCCGTCTACGACTGGTTGAAGAATATCACGGACGGAGCGGAAAACGTGGAGGTCGAGCTGCTGGTTGACGGCGGAGCGGATCTGCACAGCTACCAGCCCACCGCGGACGATATGGTGAGGATATCGCACAGCGATATGTTTGTCTATGTCGGCGGCGTATCTGACGCATGGGTGGGGGACGCGATGAACAGTATTGTCAGCCGCGACAAGACAGACGTGGTGGATCTGCTGACCGTCCTCGGCGACAAGGTCAAGGAGGAAGAAGAGGTCGAGGGAATGCAGCCCGAGGAGGAAGAAGAGGAGGAAGGCGCCAAGGATGAGCACGTCTGGCTCTCTCTCAGAAACGCGGAAGCGCTGTGCAAGGGTCTGAGCAAGTCTTTGGAACAGCACAATGAAGCAAACGCGGCGCTGTACCGGAAGAACACGGACGCCTATCTCAAAAAGCTCGATGCTCTCGACAAGAGATACTCGGAAGCGCTTTATGACAGGAAATACGACACGCTGCTGTTTGCGGACCGTTTCCCGTTCCGCTATCTGACGGACGACTATGATATCCGCTATTACGCCGCCTTCGCGGGCTGTTCCGCAGAATCCGAGGCGAGCTTTGAAACCGTCGCGTTTCTCTCTCAGAAGCTGAACGAGCTGAAGCTCCCCGCCGTCATCACCATTGACGGCTCCGATCAGAAGATCGCAAAGACCGTTCTGAGCACCGCAGGCTCCGACGCGGAGATTCTGACGCTGGATTCCATGCAGTCGGTAAAGACCGACGGGGACAGCTATCTTTCCGTCATGGAAAGCAATCTGGAAGTATTGAAAAAAGCCTTGCTGTAAGCGAGAAGGAGTTTCTCATGTCACAACTCATTTGTCACAATCTCTCCGTCGGATATGAGGGAAAGAAAATCATCTCTGACCTCAGCTTTCATGTAGACGCGGGCGACTACCTGTGTATTGTGGGGAAAAACGGATCGGGAAAAACCACCCTGATGAAAACCCTTCTCGGGCTGCATAAGCCCATGAAGGGAGAGGTCAGGGCGGGAGAGGGTCTGACCCTGAATACCATCGGATATTTGCCGCAGCAGACGCTGGTGCAAAGGGACTTTCCCGCCTCAGTCAGGGAAATCGTCCTTTCTGGCTTTCAGGGAAGATGCGGTCTGCGTCCCTTTTACACAAAGGAAGAAAAAAAGACCGCCGCGCAGAACCTTCAAAGGATGGGGATCCGGCATCTTGAAAAGCGGTGCTACCGCGAGCTTTCGGGAGGACAGCAGCAGCGTGTCCTGCTGGCGAGAGCCCTCTGCGCAACGCAGAGAATGCTCCTGCTCGACGAACCTGTCTCCGGTCTGGATCCCAAAGTGACGGCGGATATGTACGAGCTGATTGAACGGCTCAACCGCGAGGATGGCATCACCGTGATCATGATTTCGCACGATATCGAGGCTGCGTTAAAATACGCGACCCATATTCTCCACATCGGGGATACATTGTTCTTCGGAACGCGCCGTCAGTTCCTTGACAGCAAGTCGGGCAGACTGTTGGTCGGCGGGAAGGGGGCAGCCGTCTGATGGAAGAAATGATGACAAAGCTTTTTTCGTATCTGCAGCTTCCCTTCGTCAGATACGCGGTTATCGTCGGCGTGTTAATCGCTCTGTGCGCCTCGCTGCTGGGAGTCAATCTGGTTCTCAAGAGGTTTTCGTTTATCGGAGACGGCTTGAGTCATGTCGCGTTCGGCGCGGTTGCCGTGGCGGGAGTGACCGGACTGACCAATAATATGCTGGTTGTCCTTCCAATCACGGTTCTGAGCGCGATTCTGCTGCTCTGCACAGGTTCCAACGCGAAGATCAAGGGAGACGCGGCGGTCGGTATGATATCCGTCAGCGCGCTGGCTGTCGGCTATATCCTGATGAATCAGAACAAAAGCCTGACGAACGTTTCGGGAGATGTCTGCACGACGCTGTTCGGTTCCACTTCCATCCTGACACTGACGCCGACCGACGTGTGGATGTGCGCGGTGCTGTCTCTGGTGGTTGTCGCGTGCTACGTTTTGTTTTACCATAAGATCTTTGCTGTTACCTTTGATGAAAATTTCGCCAGGGCGACGGGTACAAAGGTGAGCGTTTACACACTGGTCATCGCCGTGATCATCGCCGTGATTATCGTGGTCGCGATGAATCTCGTCGGTTCTCTCCTCATTTCCGCGCTGGTGATTTTTCCCGCTCTTTCCGCCATGCGCGTGTTCAAGAGCTTCCGGTCTGTCACGGTCTGCGCGGCGGTCGTCTCCGTCGTCTGCGCACTGTTCGGGATTATCTTTTCCATTTTGGTCAATACGCCCGTCGGCGCGACCATCGTTGTGGTGGACATGATTGCCTTTGCCGTTTTCTATGTGATCGGACTGATGAAGGGCGGAGCGAAATAAATTTTTTTGAGAAATAAAAAGACAGCCTGCCGGTTTAACGGCGGGCTGTTGTATTTTTGCGGATGATTCGGCTCAGCAGCGCGATGCCTTCTTCAATCTTATCGATGGGGATCCCCGAAAAGCTGATTCCGAATTCGTTGCCGGCGTTTTGGCAGGGCATCACCCGCATAAGGTTCTCTTTCAGCTCTCTGTCAATTGCCTCCCTGTCGGGCTGAAAGGGGAGCCTGACGCTCACGTACATCGAGGTTTCGTTAAAAAGCCTCGTGCTGTCCGGGAAGTGCCTGTTGAGAGCGTCGAGCGTCACGCGGCTTTTTTCCAGATAGATCCTTCTTGCCTTACGGATATGGCTGTCGATTTT
>ONSE01000158.1 GCA_900320415.1 uncultured Eubacteriales bacterium | reverse complement strand
TCCATCTCACCGGCGTGCAGCACGGTACCGATACTCCGCGGCGTGAGCTCGTTGTCGCGCCACCTGCCGCCGTGGTCGATTCCCACGATCACCGCTCCCGAAGAACCGTTTTTCATGCTCTCCTCTACCGCTTCGATCGTGCGCCAGCAGCCCCAGGTGCAGCTCTGCGCGTCAAACAGGTTCTGCCCGTCCGTCATGTAAATCACGGGCAGCCTCTCCCCTTCCTCATGGGCGGGGACATAGACGCGGATCCTGCGGTCGCCGCGCCCGGGATAGGGCAAAGAAAATTCACTCAATTTCGCTTTCTCCATAGCAAACATCCTTTCGCTCATTCTGTTTTCATTGTAGCATAACGCGGAAAAATCTGTCAATACTAACCGCGAGGTGATTCGATGAATGATGTAGAAATGCTCAACTGTATCGCGCAGGGAGCCGAGATGGGCTGTCAGGGCGTGACGGCCGTGCGCAGGCGCATTGAGGATCAGGCTGTAGACCGTGTGCTGTGCAGCCAGCTCGCGCGCTACGGCAAGATCTATCACGCGGCAGGGCTGATGCTGCGCAACCGCGGCGAGGAAGTCAGACATATCAGCCCCATCGCCAAGACCATGACGCGCTACTCGGCAGGAATGGATCTCAGGCGCGACAGCTCCGCGTCCCACGTCGCGGAAATGATGATCAAGGGCAACACGATGGGGCTGAACAAGCTCGTCCGCAGCCTCCGCGACTACGACCGAAGGGACAGCAATATCACCCTTCTCGCCAAAAAGCTGCTCGACACCGAGGAGGAGCACATCTCGGAAATGCGCGCGTTTCTGTAGACAAAAAGCCGCCACAGCGTCCGCTGTGACGGCTCTGATCCTTTAACAACAGTACATTAAGCGTTGACGAGGAGGAAGCTCTGCGGCTGCATTTTGATTTTGCCGTCCGCGATCTCCGCCTGTCCGATCTTGTAGACCACGTCGCCGTTGTAGCGCGTGTCGATCTCAAAATACTCGCCCGTGGGATTGAAGTACATCACCATATCGCCGCGGCGGTAGGCAAACGGCAGGCTGCTGCCGTCGGTCATGAACTCCAGCTCGCCGTTGCCGTGGAGGTCGGCGTACTTATGGCGCAGGGCGATCATGTCGGTGACAACCCTGTAGATGCTGTCGGGATCGTCCTTCTGGTTCTCAACGGTGGGCGCGTCCGCGTTCCTGTCAACGGGCAGATAGGGCTCGTCGCTCTCGGAGAAGCCGAGGTTCTTGCCGCTGTTCCACTGCATGGGGGTACGGGAGCCTGTGCGGGAGTAGCCTCCCTCCTTGCTGACCAGCTCCTTCTGGTAGCGCATACCGATCTCGTCGCCGTAGTAGAGGAAGGGCACGCCGGGCATGGTAAAGATAAACGCGTTCACGAGCTTGATCGCCTGTTTGTCGAGATAGGCGGTGACGCGCGGCATATCGTGGTTGTTGGTGATAAAGCAGATGTAGCCGTTCTCCTTGGTGCGGTTGTAGTTGGGGAGATACTCGTCGGTGAACGCCTTGAGGTTGCCCTTGCCGTTCTTGTTGAACACCGCCAGGTCGCCCCACTCGCCGAAGCGGAACAGGCGTGAATAGCCGTTGCCGTAGTGGTCGAGATAGAAGTCCATATGGAAGCCCGCGTTATTGATGGAGCGCTCGGGGCTGCACCATTCGGAAACCATCGCGCAGTCGGGATACTCCGCGTCCATCATCTCGCGCACACTGCGCCAGATCTTCGCGGTGGCGATTTTCTCGTCGTCATTCTTGACGAGGGAGTCAGCCATATCCACACGGAAGCCGTCCGCTCCCTTGTCCATCCAGAAGCGCATGATGTCCTTGATAGCGTCAACGGTCTTTTGGCAGTCGGGGTGGTCGCTGGGAAGCTGCCACTCGGGGTGGGTAACGTCATAGAAGCCGTAGTTCAGCGCGGGCTGCGAGCTGAAATAGTTGACCATATAGTTGCCGTCGCGCTCGCACAGTCCGCACATCATACGGTACTCGGGCGGCGCGTCCCAGACGGTCTTGGTGAAGATGTAGCGGTTGGTGTACTCGTTCTCCGCCGCCTTCTTCGCCTCAAGGAACCACGGGTGCTGATCGGAGGTATGACCGGGCACGAGATCGAGAAGGATGCGGATCCCCTTGGCGTGCGCCGCCTCGAAAAGGCGCACCAGATCCTCGTTGGTGCCGTAGCGGGGCGCGACCTTCTTGTAGTCGCGGACGTCGTAGCCCGCGTCCATGAACGGCGAGTCGTAGACAGGATTGAGCCAGATGGCGTTGCAGCCCAGTCCCTTGACATAGTCGAGCTTTTGGATAATACCCTCGATATCACCGATACCGTCTCCGTTGCTATCGTAAAAGCTCTGCGGATAGATCTCATAAAATACTGCATCATTCAGCCAGTTAGGCATAAAAATCACCCTTTCGGTAAGAATTTTTGTACAACTTAATTGTATCATCTTCAGAGAAATTTGGCAATAAGATTCCCAATAAAAATCACTTGCGCGGACAAGTTTTTTATCATAAGATGAAGTGAAGGGATTTTGTTTCCGTTTTTCCGCGCCGCGGGCTGTGCGGCGGCGCCTCAATACTACTTACTTCGGAGGATAGGATTATGACAGTCAGCCGACTGAGCGAAAACAGGGTGTTGATCTATCTGGGCGAGGGCGATATGCGCGACTTCTCTCTGGATTTCAGCCGTATGGGGAACGACGACGGCTACTCCATGGGGGTGCTGTCGCGTCTGAGCCGCACCGCCTGCCGCGACAAGGGTATTTCCACGGGAGGCAAGCGTCTGCGTGTCGAGGCGCTGGGAATGAGCGAGGGCTGCTACCTGCTGGTGACGGTGGGCGAGAAAAAGAAAACCTACCGCCGCAAAAGCGGTACGGTATGCTACCGTTTTACGGGCGCCGGGCTGTTTCTCGACTGTGTCGCGCAGCTCTGCCGCGCGGGAATCACCTGCGCCAAATCCGCCGCCTACGAATGGCAGGGCAGCTACTATCTGGTGTTCGGCTATCCCGCCCTGCCCCGTCAGGCGCGTATCCTGCTCAGCGAGTTTGACGCGCAGAAAAGCCCTGCCGCGACTGCGGCAAGGCTCTCGGAATACGCCCGCGTTCTCTGTCCGCGGTGCGCGGTCAGCGTCATCGGAGGCAAAATGGAGTGAGGCAGGAAGCCTCACTCCACTTTGGAAAACATATACAGCGTTTTTTCGTTGTTGTAGTTGAAGCACAGCGTGAGGACGCCGTTTTCATAGCCGAGCTTCTCGCTCTTGCCGCCGTAGGTAACGTCCACCGAGGTCTGGTTGAAGGTGTATCGTCCCTCGTTGGGAATACCCGCCAGCGTCGCCCTGCAGGTGCCGTCCTCGTTGAAAATAAAGCTGAATTCCTTGTCGGTAGCGCCCAGCTCCGAAAAGCTGATGGTCTCGCCGTTGAGATTCACCTTTGTCGCCTCCCATTTTCCGACAATGGGGGCGTTTTTTTCATTGCCGCAGCCCGTCAGAGCCGCCAGCATACAGAAAACCAGGAGGAAACACGCCGAAATTCTTGCCAACATATCAATCACCCGTAACATATTTCAACACTTTCTGACTTATTGTAACATTACTTCGCGGATTAGTCAATCGTTGTTCGCGATTTCATAAAAGCTTCACCAATCAATCACGGACAAAATGAATGATAGTATCGGATGGACTTCATTTTATTATGCAAAACGCAACAAGCAAAAAATACAGCTCAGTCAAATTGCAATATTTGTACCGAAATACTGCATTTCGTCTTGCAAAACCTTTCCGATAATGCTATAATAAGGAAAGGTCACAGACTATAGGGAATCTCTAATCATTCAATGTCGTGCAGAAGTGCGGAAGATTTATGGCAGAATGTTGTCAAAACTCCGCAGGAATACTGACGTAT
>ONSE01000115.1 GCA_900320415.1 uncultured Eubacteriales bacterium | reverse complement strand
GTAAACGCGCTCATACTCCTCGAGCATATCCGAACGCTTCTCCTGGATGATGGTGTCGGACTTGCTTCTCTCCTCGAACGCCTCCATGACGGGGTCGTTATCGCTTACGGTGGATTTCGGTTCCGTCACCGACTGCGCGATTTGCTGCCACTGCTGGATATAGTAGTCTGTGTATTGGAATGACTTTGCTATCGTGTCGATGACGGGCGCCCAGTTGACTAAGCTGCCCGCAGGCGCCCACTGGGTACAGATACAGTTGATCTCCCACGCTCCGTAATTGGACCCTCTTATGACAACGTCCTTTGAATCCATGATCACAGCCGAGTAAACGCCCTCTCCTTCCCAGCCGTTCTCCTTGAAGGTGGCGTAGAGTGCCTGATAATCGCGTATCGGCGTGTACGGACGGATCGCCTGTATCACATCCTTGTTGTTGGGAACGCAGGAATTCTGAACGGTGAAATAGTCGGTGGTGTCCTTGTACATCGTTTCAAAATACTCCTGAACCATTCCCTCCGACAGCGACATACTGAAGCCGAGAGTGGACGCCATCGACGCGTCCTTGGCGGCATAGGCATGATCCTGGTTAAAGAATCCTATTTTGCCGTCGGGACTTACAGCCCTCCACGCAAGCTGGTTCGCGTCGCCCTGCCATTCGACCTGCCAGCCGCTCGGTATCTGCAGCGTAAAGTACGGACTTGAATACGCCTCCCACTGTACCGCCGCCCACTCGGCAGGTCTGACATTGACCTCCTGAATCTTCGGAACCGTCTGAACTTCGGTGATTTCGGGAACCGGAATAGTGTTCGCGGGATAGTCGTCGATCTCCGGAAAGGAGTCGGGATAAAACGCCGTCATATCCTCCTCATAATCCTCTCCATTCTCATCGGTAAGCTCGCGAAGGAACTGCAGCCCGTAACAGCCCGAAAACGAAGCTGTGACCAGCAGAGCGGACAAAATGACCGCCAGTGTGTGTTTCATATATCTGCCTCCTTTTTAAATAATTATGTTTTTTTATTATAAATGTAGCATATTCCTCGTAAAAATAATATAGAATGTTCCTGCTATATGGCTATTTTATGCGGTTTTTTGCACAAAATAAATCCTCTCCGTATTTGGAGAGGAGTCGCGTAAAAAGTATTGATCATTTGTTGATGACGAGCTTGCACAGAGCGGAACGGGTCTGTGTGCCTGTCTTTTTATAGATTGACGTGACATGATGCCGCAGGGTGCTGACGGAGATATTCAACCTTGAAGCAATAACATCCTGCTTGTCGTCAGTGCCGACGAGCTCGCGCAGCACCTTCATCTCTGAGGGCGTAATGCGGTAGCTCTCCTGAATCACACCGAACGGATCCGTCTCGGGTTCGGGAAAGGAATCAGTTTCACAAACAGGCTGCACTTCATCATCACGCTGCCCTGAGAGATTAAAAGCTCCCGCGAGCGTCATCATGACGATTGCGACGACAAGAGCCGCTATGTCGATAATCAATACCGCAACCTGCGAAAATGTCGAGAACTTGAGCGTCATTCCGAGAACAACCGTCGCGCTGTCAAGGATCCTCCCCATGACAGCCCGGACCGCAGGGCATCTTGTCCTTGCGGCAAGCCGAATGAACGTCAGGTTATAGTAAGCAATCACGGCGGTGAGCGAGATGTAGTACAGGCACATATTCAGCATATAGGTTTCTCTGCCGAGCAGCACCGTGTTCAGCAGTGCGACAACAACGACGCAAAGGGTACTGAGCGGAAGATACTTGCCTCCCCTGATGTCGCCCAGAAAACCGAACAAGAGAATTGCGGGTATCATCAGAAGCCGCGGCCAGGTGTATACATTGTAATCGGTGTATCCCGACGCAATCTGCAGATGGTGGATGTAACAGTTGTAATAGCTCGTAAAAGCCAACAGGGCCAGCGTAATGATCGAGGTATAGAAAAGCAGAGGCGGTGGAGCAAAGTCCTGCTTCTGTTCAGCGAATGCCAAAGGCTCTGTGTTTTTCAGAAGTAAGAAGCCAAGCGCGCCAAAGGAGACAGCCAGTATAACCAACAGTGCGGGTATCACCGTCCATTGCAGCTGCAGACAGAATTGAAACGCGACGGCAGCCGCGTAGCCTCCACCGACACAAAGTCCCGCGCGCGCTTTTTGGGCTGTCAGTGAAACGAGCTGATAATAGACCGCGCCGCCTAGAAAACCGAGAAATAACACGCTCAGACCCGAGACTACGAGATAAAACAGCGACGCCGCAGGGCTGAAAAGCATTACCGCTGTTCCTGCCATGCAAAGAGCAAGGGAAACAAGCGTCAGGCTCTTGCCGACCGTTTTCGATTGACACTTCGTCTTTACCAGCGCATAAGATAAAAAGCCTCCCACTACCACAAGCTGAATAAAGAGATAAACAAGTTCTTGGTGCTGATCCTCCAGATAGCCGCGACCAGCCTGGTTGCTCATGCGCAAAATAACAAACTGCACAAACATAAACGAGAAGAACAGAACGCCCATTCTTATATTTTTATTTTTTTGAATGAATATCAATAGATTCGTCATTGTCTATTCTCCCTGATTTTTATCAGCAACACCACTATTATAGCGGAATAATCAGTTTTTTTCAATAGGATAAATCCGAATTGACAGAGGGAAAGATTGAATGACACCAAAAAAGAGTTATGGTATTCTCAAATAAATCACCTAAG
>ONSE01000150.1 GCA_900320415.1 uncultured Eubacteriales bacterium | reverse complement strand
TACACCGCTATTCCGCGCGGCGCGTATTTCTTTCCGTAGGACGCGCCTGATTCGTGGTTCGCACCCAAGCCGTGAGAATGGATTACCAACGGAGATTTCCCGTCGGTTATCGGAACATATGCCTCGCCGTAAATTTTCTGACCGTTGTTTTCGCACCATATCTCGCGCACCTCGTAATCGTAGGTGGCATTCGGATCGACATTGGCAGGTGAGGGAATCCGCTCTGTGAAAGCCTCAGCCGTCGCAGCCGTTGCCTCATCTGCGACGGTTGTGGATTGTGCAGCCGCCCCATCGTTTTTGACATTCAACGAAGGCTTCTGAGTACACCCTGCCGTTACAGCGGACATTACAATAAGAGAACAGACAATTGAAATCAACTTTTTTATTTTTATCACACTAATTCATTTTGATTATATTATACACCATATTAGTTGTTATCTGCAATACTTTTTGCTTATGATATAACTGTTGTTTACCTGTTTCAAGGTGAACAGTGAATACAGCACTGTCTGCTCATTCAATTTCGTGCCGCAGTGCGGAAGATTATGACGTCATTATTCCGGCTTTTGCGCGGCAAGGAATTATTAGAGTTTCCTTATATGACTAAATCACTTTCCTCAACCTTCTCATTGAAGAAAGCAATAATTTTGATACAAGGCTTTCTGAGAAGCAGACCGAGAAGAAGCGCCGGTACGATGAACAGAAGCAGCATACCGAGATTATACCAATAATTTCCCCAATCCATGCCCGACACGGTTTCCCGCAGCGCGTTGATACCGTATTTGAACGGGAGGAACGGCGCAATCGCCTTGAACGGTCCGGGAAGAACCTCTATCGGGAACGTGCCGCCTGAACCTGCGACCTGCATAATCAGGATGATGACCGCAAGCGCCTTGCCGATTACGCTGAACGTAATTGTCAGTGAATAGATGATCAGCGAATAAACAAAGCTCGAAATCAGACAGGAAATGATAAACATAACAGGATTTTCTGCCTGCGTTTTGAGGAAGAACAAATCACCGAGTGCGATAATCAATCCCTGTACCTGACCGATCACAAAGAACATCAAGTATCTGCCGAAGAATAACTGCAAGGGATTTGCTTTACCCAGCTTTTTACGGTCATGTTCCGTAAGGTCAACATTGAGAACCGCTACCAGCACAACGCCGCCAACCCACAACGCCAGGGACGAATAAAACGGCGTCATTGCGGAACCGTAGTTATCCAGAGGATAGATACGGTTGGTATCGCAGCTTACGGGTGCAGACAGGAATTTGCCAAGTCCTTCCGGATCTTCTATTATCGGAACAATCAAATTTTCGATGGTATCGTCGCTTTTCAGCTCGTCAACACGGGCTACGACTTTGTCGATACGATCACTCAGATTCGTTAAATAGGTCTTGAGATTCTTGAGAACTTCCTTTAAATCATCAACGGTCGCAGTCGCGTTGTCAAAGGCTGTCTCAAGCTGATCGGTGTTCCCGCTGAAGCTCTGAGCAAAGGACGCAATGCTGTCAAGCTTTGAGAAGGAACCTGTGATAGCGGAATCTATTTTTGTTTCGACGGCGCTAAATTCAGAGGATACCGCGGTGAGTTCCGCGTCAGCGTCAGCAATCAGCTGATCTATCTCCCCCTTTGCATTTGCAGGAACAGCTCCGGTCGTTTTTATCGTCTCGCAGATAGAATCGATTTTTGTAATGATAGCGTTCTGCTTTTCATTAGCGGCATTCAATCTTTCGATGACCTTGGAACAGTCTACTCCGAGATTCGTCTGAATCTCGTCTAAAATCGAAATAAGCTTATTGTTTAATGATATTTTGGATTGATTGATAACCTCTATCTTACTGATTTTTGCCGCCACCGCGTTTGCGTCATTGCTGGCGGTGGAAAACGCGTCGTCAAGCTGAGAAGAAATGCTCTGCGCATAGGATTCTCCCGAACTGATCAGATTCTCGATCACAGCGGTCAGATGTCCTGCCGTGCTCTGCGCCGAGGTAATCAATCCCTTTACATCGTCGGTAACAACCCCCACATTTGCCAGGGATTCCTTTACGGTCGGAATCATCTCTTTGTTGGATTTGGTTAAGTCGTTAATGGAATCCAGGGTGGAAATCAACAGGTCAATCGAGCTGTTGAAGGTTTTTACGTCAGACTTTGCGTTTGTTAACGCCGAGGTGATTTTATCGGCAATCTTATCTTTGCTGCCTTCAAGCTCCTCCTCGGAAATGTTCAAGACCTCCGCGATTGTCTCGGCAATCGTGCTGACATAGGTCGCGTCAACGGATTCCTGAATTGCGGAAACACCCTTGTCGGTGATCTTCGGAGCAATTGCGTTTTTCTTTTCGTTCACATAATACTGCAGCTTCGCCTGTTGAAAGCCGCCCGAAACGATAGACATTAGATTTTCGGTAAAATCCTCGGGAATGATGACTGCCGCGTAATACTTGCCGTCTTTGACGCCCTGAGCCGCGTCATCCTCATCCACAAAAGTCCATCCCATTTTGTCATTTTTCTTCAGGTTATCCACGATTTTATCGCCAGCGTTGATCTTCAAGCCCTTATACTCACTGCCCTTGTCGAGCGAACATACCGCAAATGAAAGCTCCCCTGTGCTGGAATACGGATCCCAGTTGGCGGCGATATTGAACCATGCGTACAGCGCAGGCAATATCGTGATGCCGATAACGACGACAAACACAATCAGGTTTTTGGTCAAGCTTTTCAAATCTAAGCGAAATACCGAAAATATCTTTTTCATTCCTGTTCCTCCTGTTCAGCATTTTCAGATATGTCCGTTTCCTGCTCATCGGACGGAGGGTCGTCCTCTGACTCATTCGTTGCCTCTTCCGCAGCCTCATCCTCCTTGTCGGATTCTTCCTCGGTCAAGCCGAGATAGTAACGAAACTGATGATACTTGTATTCAGCCCGAACCATTAATGCTACTGTGTACAATATTGTGATAACCCACAAAATGAGAAATGTGATTTTGTTCTCCAATGTAAAAATCAGAGTGAGAAAGGCAACGCCGGAAGCGGAGACAAAAATCGGCCCTATCTTTTTATATTTCTCGCGTTTTCGCTTCACTTCCTCATAAGCCTTTGCAACCTTTTTGAATACCTGCTCTTTGTCCGGCACGCCAATCTCAGCAAGCGTCTCACACGACAGGATGATTTCTTCCTCAACAGAATCGTCGGGTAAGGCTGTGTGCTCCGATTCAGATATCACTTCTTTCGGATCTGAAATCGCGGATTTTGTGTTTTTTTGATTCTGTTTCGCCACATTTTCAACTCCTTAACACCTTATTATGATAAGGGAATCTCTAATAATTCAATGTCGTGCAGAAGTGCGGAAGATTTATGGCAAAATTATGCCGTGAAGATTTCGTGCTTATGCGCGG
>ONSE01000018.1 GCA_900320415.1 uncultured Eubacteriales bacterium | reverse complement strand
CAGATCTTGACAAATTCCTTCAAAATCTGATATTCCACTGTTTGCAAACCATCCATTGACCTTCTCCTTACTCCTTCTTTCAAAGAATTATCCTTCCGTGCACAATTATTGTCTGCTCGCAGCAGCCAAGTATCTCATTATAAATGCCGAATAAGGATTCGCTCCGCCGCGCGGCGTCCCTGAGCAACCGCATTTCTTCCCTTGCCGCTTTTCCCGCTCTTACCGCCAGCTCATTATCATCAAAGAGCTTTTTCAGCTTGAAAGCCAAAACCTCGTGCTCTTCATACCGGTACAGCCAACCTGTGATTCCTTCCTGCAGAAATTCACCGACACTTCCGCAATAGGTCGAAACAGAGGGTACGCCCACCGTCATTGCCTCCCGTAAGCTTCCTGCGTGAGTTTCCATAACGGAAGGATTGACAAAACAATGTGAACCGACAAGCTGTTTCGCCATTCCTTCGGGACTCATCCTGCCGCAGAATATTACGTTATCATCCAGGTTCAGTTTCTTTATCAGAGACTTCATAAATCTCTCATAGGGAGACAGCACTCCGTCATCCCTCAGCTTTCCCCTTTCATCGGTGTGAAAGACACCGGGGATAATGATCTGCAGATCGGGGAAGCTCTCTTTTACGATTGCCGCCGCCCTGATCAACTGATGGAGTCCTTTATCGGGACCGCCGCCAAACACGGTAAATATTCTGTGTCTCCGGCATTTGTCGATTGACCACTCATATTGTTCAAATATCCGATTCGGGTTCAGTCTGTATCTGTACGTTTGAATATCAGGCTTGACAGACCGACAGTAGGATAAAAGAAAATCATTGTCAATAATGATCCGTTCCGCCTCACGCAGTTCCTTTTTCTCAAAGTCGGCTTGCCTTGCAAATTGCCGTTTATGCGCGAGAAATCGAATCAGTTCCCCGGGACGTCTGTGCATTTTCAATCCGATACTATCCAGCCTTCCGCCATAGTACCTTGCGTGTACGCCGATCAGTCCCTGCAGGAACACAACCTTCGGAATATGAGCAGCACAGGACGCGACCACATTCTGAACCACGGTCTCCGTACCCCATATCTGTATGATGTCGGGCTTTACGGCAGCGATAACCGTCTCAACCTGCTTTCTCAGCGTTTCCGACGGCTCCACCCCAAAGGGAACCCCGGGCATATTCAGACAATAAACCTTTTCTCCCTCAGCGGACTCCGCTGTCCTGATTTCGCCGCGCTTAACGCTCTTGGAAAAGCAAAGAAAATCCAGATGTAGCCTTTTCTCGGGTGCGGTCTCTTCGTAAATTGTCTGCACCCATCCACCGCTGGTACCTGCCGCCACGCCGAGTATCCTTGCGGAGGGACCAAGCGGTGACGCCGTAACCCATAATGCCTTCACAAATCCGCTCCTATCGCCTCAGACCGCGAAGTGTAATACCGCGCAACATGATTCCAAAACCTTTTCTGAGATCGGGAATAATGGCCATCAACACAAAGTTTGCCAAAAACTGAGTTAACAACGACGCCAGCGCTGCTCCAACAATTCCCCAAGCCGGAATCAGGAAGAAGTTTAGTATCACATTACTGGTCGCTCCGATCAGCGTCGTGACCTGCACCCACTTGATCTTGTCTTCGGCAACCATATACACGTTATTGATGGAACCGAAATAAGAGAAGGAGGTATACCATACGACCAAGGACAGCGAGCTTACGGCGCCGATGTATTTCTCACCGTACAGCAGCAGAATAATCGGCTTTGCAAACACTGTGATGACGATACCGTAGGCGATACAGCTCCAAAAAATAATCGCGTAAAGCTGTCCCAATCTTCTCCTATACAAAACCTCATTGCACAGTTTCGCGTCCATAATATCAGGTCGGAAGCCCTCGATCAGTGTCGTCGGTATGATAACGACCACTCCCGCCAGAACGGTAGACGCGTTATACAGCGCGACCGCGCTGTTATCGACCATGGACTTCAGCATGATCTTGTCTGCCTGTCCGTAGATAGTCGCAAGTATCGCCGAAAAGATAAACGGATAAGATATTTTCAGCATCATCTGAATCGTTTTGCGGGAAATCTTTATCTGCCTGTTGTAGTGCCTGCGATAAAAAATGCACAGGAATGTAATAAACAGCGCTGTCTCCGCAACAATTCCGATTACATACAGCGTCAGGCTCTTCAATACGGCAATCGCGAACAATCTCCACGCTGCGGATATGCCGAAGGCGATCAGTCGGTAGATCGCGGTCACATTTGCCTGGTTCTTATACCGGTACCAATAGATAAACATATCAAAGGAGCTGAACAGGAGCTGCATCGACTGGCAAAGAATGATGATATACAGCTCCGGCTCGTTGGGACTGGATATCCTCGCAATGACCTGCAGCGCGATGATCGCGATCAGGGAAAAAAGTACCCTTGCGGTAATACAAGACCAAAGATATTCATTTCCTCTGTTCTCGTCCTTTGAAAACTCCCGGCTGATGATCCCGTTGAAACCAAGCGTTCCGACGGAGGTGAAGAAAGTGATCCAAGACGCAGCATAGGTGAGCATACCATTGTCATTCAGCGTCAGCAGTCTCGCAACAATAATATTCAGCAGAAATGACAGAACAGCGTGCGCGACATTTCCGAAGAATATCCAAGAAACATTTTTTATCAGACGGTTTCCCGAAAGTTTCGATCTAATATTCATACTGCCCTCATTTATACTTCCCAGAAGAATTGATAGGGAACTATGTCAAGAGCGTTGTCAGCCAGCGAGAACCGCCAGAAATAGATAACCGCGAAGAAATACAATATTCCTCTGAGTATCACTCTTGATTTATAGTTCAATCTCATAATATTATTCGGTACCAGAATCAAAATAAACAGCTGCAGATACTCAGCCATTCTTGACAAAACCGTACCGGTTGAAAAAAGCTGAAGGATAATCGCCATATAGATCATTCGCACAGCCAGGCCACTTGTGTCAAAATAGTCGACCAGATTGTTTTCCGCAGCCGCGCTGTCCGTACTGAGGGTATCTCCGACTCTTCCGTACCGGTCACCGGGTCGGAGAAATTTTTTATTGTTCTGCTCATAATAGAGCCAGATAAATCCGGTAAGCAAGAGACAGACAATGTACACGATCAGATTGCCTCCGAGAGCAATGCTCGACTCCTGCACCGTCTTTAAATAGCTGTTGATCAAGCCGTAGAACTGAGACCTGAATACCATCAGAATCATCGGAATTCCAACATAAAACGCCGCGCTCTTGATTGAAAATTTTACCCTGATCACAAAGTAAACAATAATGAAAATGTACGCGGATTTGTGGATCTGCGCCGCCAGAATCGTAATAGCAAAAAAGATGACCGCGTTCCAGATCCCTCGTTTCTCCGCAAACGGGACAGCCAGCAAACAAATCGCAATGCCTAACACCGTCCTGATCGCGGACGTATCAAACGTAAAAAAGGTAAAGCAAATATACAGCAGAACGCTTGTTGTGTAATCCCTTGAGTAACGCTGGATAAACTTGAAGTAGGAAAAATACACAAAGGCGTAAACAAAGGTGATAAAGACCTGGAACGGGGCATGGAAAATATGAACAAAGATCATCGTTAACAGTTCATATCCCCATTCCATCCATGAGAGTGAATCGAAGTTGCTCCACGTTCGAAGCTCCATCATATCATACAGGCTCTTATATCCCTCTATGTCGCGTCCGACTGTCGGCGCCTTCAGAACCATCACCAGGAATATCGCAAGAATAGAAAAAAACAAAACACAGTTATCCCGATGCCGCTCATCTTTTATCCAAGAAAACGCAACCGGAAGCAACAGCACTACAGCAATCAAGAAAAAATAAATACTCATTATACCACTATGCCTTCACTCGTTATGAAATCAGTGACAGGTAATCCCCATATGAATAAAACGCCTTTGCCCTTTGAAGTATCTCCTCTTCATCCAATAACAGCGCCCTTTCAATCGCGCCGGGGACCTCCCCTACCGCACCCTGACGGACAGCGACGCCGGAGTGTTTATCAAACGCCTCACAGCTTCCTCCCGTCATGTAGGAAACGACAGGCGTTCCGCAGGCGATCGCCTCAAGATTCACTGTCGGGTAAGTATCCTGATAAGTGAGGTTGACGAAAACGTCAGCCGCCGTATAGATCTCAGCCAGCTCCCGCGCACTGTTCGTTCTCTGTATTCCGATAATATTACCGGGGATGCCCGCCATCTGCTCCTGCGTCAGACCGACCATCACCATAACATATCTCTCGTCAAGCAGCTCTCTCAGTTTGAGGAAGTCATCCAGACCCTTTGACTGATTCCAAACATTCGCCACGCCCAGAACTATCGTTTTTCCCTCGGCGTGATGCGCCTTTCTGAAATCACTTGCGGTGGGCGTAAAGACTGACATATCGATCTTGTTATGCACGACCTCGACGGGATACTTCCCGAGAAAGCTTTCTCTGACAAGAGAAGCGAGCCATTCGGAGGGAGTCACGATCGTCATATCCCCCACACTTGTAAACGCCTTTTTCTTCCTGTCGAAATTATTGGCGACATCGCCCTTTCCATAGCACATAGGATAACCGTGCAGTCCGTTGCAGTGCAGACAGCGGCTCTTCCATTGCTCGCATTTCAACAGGCTGAAATGTGAGCAATGCCCCGTAAAAGCCCAGCAATCATGCAAGGTCCACACGACCTTTTTCTTTTCCTCCGCAAGGTAGCGAAAAAGCAATTCATAGTTGATCCAATGTCCGTGCAGATTGTGAAGATGAACAAGATCGGGGTCATATTCCTTAATCTGCGAAAGTAGCTTTCTTGTCACGCTTCTTGAAAAGAGTCCCTCGTGGTCTGTCAGTCTGGAAAGGAGGTTGTGCAAATAATAATCCTGCCTGCTTCCCACTGTTATCACTTCATCAGGACGGACACCCTTGATCGGTTCTATGGTGGAGCAGGCAACCTTGACGGTATGCCCCTTGCTCTTTGCCTGCCGAGCCAGGTCGGTCACTATCCTTCCCGTACTGCCCACGCCGCAGACCGCGTTGATAAAAAGTATCTTCAAAATATAACAGCCTCTCTTTTACTTGCCATAATCACTGTAGTATTGATGTCCGCGTCTGGTCATAAAAGCTTTCACTTTATTTTTTAACGGTAAGGGCAGGTGCCTGGCGACCTGCTGCTGGAACGTCAGCTTGATTTCATATCTCCATGTATTGGTCGCTCTGTCGCCCTCGTAGAGACCGGGGTGCTTTCTGAAATAGGCGGCAGATTTGTGAAGGAGCTTTCCCTTCCGAACCACGTCAAGGATCTGAAACTCGTTTCTGTGGCTGACCACACAATTCGCGTTGTATTCCTCCGCTCTGATGTGCAGGGATACCTCAAATTTCCACGCGTTCAGCGGAATTCTCACGCAGCTCTCCATAAACTCTTTCTTCCAGAGTCCCGAATAAAGATTAACGCTGTAGTCGCACGAATTGTCTATCCTTCTTATTCCCTTGTAGCCCGGCAGCTCCTCAAGCGTCGCTCTCTTGGGTCTCGGAAAGAGCCGGACATAGTCTATTTTTTCTTTCTCCATCATGACGAGAAGATCGGAAATGCTCTGATCATCGACCTTCTTTATGAGAAAATAGTCATCCAGCGTGATGAAAACATAGTCTGTCTTTACCTGCTTCAGCGCAAAGTCAAGACGGTCGGACCATTCTACATCCGCGCCCGCGTCAATAATGCGGATTCCGGGATAGCTTTTATCTGAGGGAGCATCCGTGACGATAAAGGTTTCCATATCTCTGTCGGGCCAGTTCTCTTCCAGAAGCTTGATATGTCCGTCCCATAAATCGGAAAACTTATCGCATGATAAAATCAACATGGTCATATTCTTGCTCATTTTGCCTTATCTCCTTGCTTCATGTGTTCAATCGCTTTTTCTATCACACCCTCGGAAACCGTACAGCTCGCTCTCCTGTTATGGTGCTGCTCTGTCATGACAATCGCCTGATCGTAGCAGCGTTTCTGCAGCTCCCTGTCTTCCATGAGGGTCTTGATACAGCTTTCCAGATCCGCTTTGTCGGTACATACCATCGACGCCTCGGTTGATTTCATATAATCGATGATCCCGCTCTCCAGCGAGCCATAGGTCAGGATGCCCGCGCCGCTCGCCAACGCGTCCGCTGCCTTTGTGGATAAAGAGTACCGCGACAAATTGATGTCCTGCTCCGCAAAGCCCTCCACGATCACCGTGATGTCGCTCTCCGACATTCTCTTCTGGACCTGCGCGTACGGAACGGAGCCCATGTATTCCACGTTGGGATTTCCGTCAAAGATTCCGTAATAGCTTTCATCCTGCTCGTTCGAGTAGACCTCCAGAACATAGCCGGGATCGATTTTTCCGAGGGCGTATCCGATATCATTCAGCGAATGATTTCTGCCCATCCTGATGTTGCCGAAATAGGTGATAACGGGGTGCTCCGTATTTATCACGCTGAAGGGCTTCCTCTCGATGGTGGACGCCAGATAAACCGTCTCACCGTCCAGACCGAATTCCGAATTGTATTTGTCTCTTATCTTGTCGCTGATGTACATGGCGCTTCCCGGCCAGGAAAGAACCCTGTCGATCAGTTTTCTGTAGGTGTTTTTATACAGATGGTAAACAGGATTGATCGATTTTACGACATTGAAGTAATAATCATCCCCGATGCAGGACACGATCGGGATATGATACCTTTCCGCGACGTAAAGCGCGATCTGCGGAATAAAATAATCGTCCGAGAATGCGAGAAATACACATTCGGGACGGAAATCGTCCAGCCATTGATTCAGCTTCTTTGTACACCAGAAACGCCTGCGCCACAGAATGCCCCTGAGCAGATGCGTGAACGGGGTGTGTCTTTTGCCGAATTTATACGCGGCCTCCGCCGCTTCGCTTCCCAGCTCCAGCCCCGTGTCCGTCCACTCTTCCTCAAGCTCGTCGTAATGAAAAAGGACGCCTGTGTCGATCCTCTTTCCCATCCACCGCTGCATCATACGGTGATCCGTAATCTGATACAAGGTGCCGCAATGACCCTTGCACGGCTTTTTGGTATTGGAAAAAATCTGCGCGATGTTTTCCCTCTCCCAGTAGTGAAAATAGGCGTCAAAGGCGCGGGATGTCGACTTCGTGTTATACGGCACAGTGCCGACTATCAGTAATCTCGGATGCTTCTTCCCGGCACCGTTCGTTTTCATCTGTCACTTCATCCCCTGTATTTATGATAGCCGCGCGGTCCGCAAAGGCATCACCGAAAACTGTATCGCGTACCCTTGCGGAGCCCGGACATTCCATCTCTCAAACTACGCTTACAGCGTCCGTAAATACTCCATAAAGTTCTGTTTATTCTCGAGGGCAGTCGTTGTCGGACGGCCGAGATCGTCGCGCGCGCCGATCGAACACTTAACCTCGATCAGACTCAGCTCGTTTCTGCCCTTCGCCGCCTCAAGCTCAGCGTCCAGCTTCTCCATGCTGTCAACGCTCACCGCGTAAGGATATCCGCACGCCTTTGCCACTCCGACAAGGTCAATGCCCGCCGCGACGGTAGGCATACCGCCGACGGTTTCATGCGCGCCGTTGTTGATGACGACATGAATCAGATTCTTCGGCTTGTTTGCGCCCAGAACCGCCATTGAACCCATATGCATCAGTACGGAGCCGTCTCCGTCCACGCACCAGATTCTCTGTTCGGGCTTGTTGATGGCAACGCCAAGCGCGATGGAGCTGGTGTGTCCCATCGAACCGACCGTCAGGAAGTCATATTTATGGCTCTGACCGTTTGCGACTCTTGTCTCAAACAGCTCACGGCTCGCCTTGCCGGTCGTGCTGACGATCGGATCTTCACCGCTCGCCGCCACAATATGCCTGATGATATCCTCACGTACCATGTCGTTGTCGTTTTTGTATACCACATCCGGGGCATCCGTCAGAGCGCCCTTGCGGATGACAAAGGCTACGTCCTTACCGGTCGCCAGAATGCTCCTGAAATCCTCCATGGCGGCAGCCACTTCATCGTCTGTCGTCTCTTTACCGATGACAAACGTCTTGATGTCCATATCCTCAAGAAGCTTTACCGTAACCTCGCCCTGGTAGATATGCTGCGGCTCGTCATGGATCCCGGGTTCTCCGCGCCATCCGACGATAAACACCGCGGGAATCGCGTAGACCTTATCATTCAGCAGGCTCGCGACCGGGTTGATGATGTTGCCCTCGCCGCTGTTCTGCATATAGACAACGGGTACTTTACCCGTTGCCAGATGATATCCCGCCGCAAGCGCGGTGCAGTTGCCTTCATTCGCGGCGATCACATGGTGGTGGGGATCGATACCATAGGCTGCCATCAGATAGTTGCACAGCGCTTTCAGCTGGCTGTCAGGCACGCCGGTATAAAAATCCGAACCGATGATTTCTACAAGTTTATTAACCTTCATTTTCTTTCTCCATTCAGAACGTTGTGGTAAAGGGTATCGATCGTATCTGCATCCAAGGCAATCGGATGATTCTTTAACCGAACCGGATTGACGGATTCTCTGAGAACCGCGAACTGCTCATCAGATGCTGCCGGCACCGCAAAAGCAAGGCTTTCAAAAATATCGTTCAGCCTGGCGGCTCCCTCCTTCGCGTCCGCGCATCCAAGGGACTGTCCGATTTCATCAAGGGTCGTGCGCAGGTATTCCTCTCCGCGCGGATCAATGCATCCCGCGGTATTCTCGACCATCCAGGGATAAAGCACCCTGTCGCAAAGGATCGCCGCGTGGCCGTGAGCCGCTCCGAACAGGCTTGTGATCTTGTAGCACATGGCATGGCCGGCGGTGGTCTGGGTGATGTTGATCGCCTTGCCCGCTGTGTGCGCCGCCTGCAGCATACCGCTGTTTCCTTCCTCTGTGTTCGCGAGGTATCCGTCCATGTTTTCCAGAACGCCCCTTATGGCGGCTCTGCTGTATACCTTGCTCTCCTCCGTGCTGTTCACCGACCAGAAGGATTCAATGGCATGGCACAGAGCATCCATCATCGTCGCTTTTTTCTGGTACAGAGGCAGTGTCCTCAGCGCGTTCGGATCCATCAGCACCGTTTCGGGAATAAAGCTGTCGCTTGTTACCGACTGCTTTGCGTCATTATAATAGATGACGGCATATCTTGTCGCTTCCGATCCCGTGCCCGCCGTTGTGGGCATCGCGAGGAAGGGGATCGTGTTCGGCTCGATCTCCGCACGCAGCCAGGCTCCCTCCTCGCCTGTTCCCGGCAAGGAGGCGTACAGCTTGATGCATTTGGCGACGTCCATCGCGGAACCGCCGCCGACCGCGATAATACCGTCACACTTCTCCGCCCTGAACAGCTCTACACCCTTGACAACGCTTTCATACAGGGGGTTTGGACAGAAGTCACGGAAATCTGTCAGTCCTGTTCCCTTCTCCGCTATCTCCTCCAGGTGCTTATTGAAGCCGTCCATGAAGGCGATGGAGCCGTCGCAGACCAACAGTATGTT
>ONSE01000146.1 GCA_900320415.1 uncultured Eubacteriales bacterium | reverse complement strand
GTGCAGGGGGCAGTGGTAGCAACAGGACTGTAAACCTCCGCCGCGAACGCGGGAACTGCGGAAAACGCCATCACGGCAACTGCCGCCAATGTCGCAAATAACTTTTTCATGGAACTTTCCTCCTATATTCAAATAATCGTACGCGAAATGATTGGTAACTAAAACACAAGGTTATTATAGCATAAAGCTACAGAATTGTAAAGAGTTATTTTTTATTATCATTGCTTAATTTTGCGGTATTTCTTCCCTGATTCTTGTTATTTTATAAAAAGCCAAGCAAAAAAGTCGGTTTCTCTTGCAAGTTCCCGCCGAAAAGACTATAATAGTGACAGCAATTGAGAAAGGGTGCATCATTATGAACGTAGCGCAGCTTCAGGAGGAAATCCTCCGTTTAAAAAAGGAAAAGGATATCTGCATTCTCGCCCACAGCTATCAGGCGAGAGAGATCTGTGAGATCGCCGACTTCACGGGAGACAGCTACAAGCTGAGCGTGGACGCGGCAAAGGTAAGCAATCAGACGATTCTGATGTGCGGCGTCCGCTTTATGGCGGAGACCTGCAAGCTCCTCTCTCCGGAAAAGACCGTGCTGCTCGCCCAGCCGCTCGCGGGCTGCGCCATGGCGGATCAGATGGACAGGCAGCTCATCTCTCAGGTGAAGGAAAAGTATCCCGACTACACCGTGGTCGCCTATGTCAATACCACAGCGGATCTGAAAACCATCTGCGACGTTTGCGTGACAAGCTCCTCCGCCGTGCAGATCGTGCGCAAGATTCCCAATAACAATATTCTTTTTATCCCCGACTGCAACCTCGGCAGCTACGTGGCGCAGCAGTGCCCCGAGAAAAACATCAAGCTGCTCAACGGTGGCTGCCCGATTCACGCCGCCGTCACGCCCGACGAGGTGAGGAAGGCTAAGGCGCTCTATCCCGGCGCAGAGCTGCTGGTTCACCCCGAGTGTGTCCCCGAGGTCTGCGCGATGGCGGATTACATCGGCTCCACCTCAGGCATCATGAACTACGCCATGAAATCCGAAAAGAAAGAGTTCATTATCGGAACCGAAATCAGCATTGCCGAGCATCTGCAGTATGAATGTCCCGACAAGGAATTCCACTTCCTCTCGATGAAGCTGATTTGCCCCAACATGAAGGCAACCACCCTCGCCGATGTCTACAACTGCCTGACAGGCAAGGGCGGCGAGGAGATCCTGCTGAGTGAGGAGACCGTCACTGCGGCAAGACGCTGCATTGACGAGATGATCCGTCTGGGAGAGTGAAAGTGAAGAAGGCACTCATTGCGATGAGCGGCGGCGTTGACAGCTCTGTCGCCGCCTATCTGACAAAGCAGGCAGGATTTGAATGCGCGGGCGTGACGCTCAAGCTTTTCGACGGAGAAGCGGCAGACGCCTGCGGAGAAAAGACCTGCTGCTCTCTCGATGACATTGAGGACGCGCGGAGCGTCTGCCTCAGGCTTGGGATCCCCTACTATGTCTACAATTTCAAGGACAGCTTTGACGAACAGGTGATCGCGCGGTTTATCCGCGCCTATGAGAGCGGCGCGACGCCGAATCCCTGCATTGACTGCAACCGCTACATCAAATTCGAAAGGCTTGCGCGGCGCGCGGAGGAACTCGGCTTTGACCGCGTGGTAACGGGACACTACGCCTCCGTGGAGCGGGGAACGGACGGCAGATATCTGCTGAAAAAGGCAAAGGATCTGTCAAAGGATCAGAGCTATGTACTCTACTCCCTCACGCAGCGTCAGCTGAAAATGGCTTACTTCCCTCTCGGCGGGATGACGAAGGAGGAGGCGCGTCAGCTGGCGGAATCACTTGATTTTATCAACGCGCGGAAACGCGACAGCCAGGATATCTGCTTTGTGCCCGACGGCGATTACGCCGCCTTCATCGAAAGGTACACGGGCAAACGCTACCCCTGCGGAGAATTTGTTGACGAGGACGGGAATGTGCTCGGAGAACATAAGGGCATCATCCGCTACACCATCGGACAGCGCAAGGGACTCGGGCTGGCGCTGCCGCATCCGATGTACGTGAAAGAAAAGGATCTTGCCGGGAACAAGGTGATCCTTTGTGAAAACGAGCGGCTCTTCTCGCAGAGTCTCACCGCGAAGGATATCAACCTGATTTCCGTGGAGCAAATCGGCGCTCCCATGAGGGTGAAGGCACGTGTGAGATATAACCAGAAGGAACAGCCCGCCACCGTGGTTCAGCTCGACGAGGATACCATCAGCGTCAGCTTTGACGAACCGCAGAGAGCGGTCTGCAAGGGACAGGCGGTCGTACTCTATGACGGTGATTATGTCGTCGGCGGCGGAACGATCGTATAAAGAAGTATTTTTGGCGCGGAGTGAACACTCCGCGCCGTATTTTTATTCGAAAGGGAGCCGTCTGATGATTGTTATTTGACCGGCAGACGAATCAATAATAAAAACAGACGCCAATCTACCGAAATAAACTGACACCTGTTAGTTCAAACTTGCGGGGGATTCCACAAATATTGACAAAATTTGTAAACGCGGAAAACCGCGAACTCGACCCGGATTAAAGCGCCAAAGGCGCGGTGCTTTAATCCGAGCATAACCACTTTTCAATCTGACCCTGCAGGCCGTCAGCAGTGCTGATGGTCTGTTCATCACATCCCAGAAAGTCCGCGAGGGAAGGTGGTCTGACCTCGTCGGCTTTCTGGTGAGCTATGTAGACAGCAACATCCTCCGTGAACTTCCTGATATCTCCGGGTCTGCGCTGTCCTGACAGAATTCTGGAAATATACGACGGATCGTAATTCAGTTTCCTGCCGAGTTCGTTGTTGCTAATTTCAAAACTCCTTAACAGTTGCTTCAGGTTCTGGATGTACACCTCGTATGAGATATTCAACCCGTTGCCGATGGAATCGCGCAGAGTGGCGAGAATATGCTCCTCTGTGATCTGCTCGTCCTTGTCACGCATCAGCGAATACAGTCCGGAAGCGAGCGCCGCTACCTGCTCGCTGGCGATGCCCGGCACACGATACCCCTTTCTGTATCTGCTGATTGTTCCCTCGGATAAGCCCGAAGCTGTCGCAAGCTCTTTGCTTGAACATCTTGCCTGCAGAATGTAGTCATTTAACTGATTTCGGAAAGTCATAGTCATTTCCCCATTCTGTATATGATAGCATTCTGTAACCTTAATGAGATTATACCACAATTTTTTTCTATTTTGTGTTCTATTTCCGATTTGTCAATGACATTTTGGTTGGAAAATTGACACATTTGTCATAGATATAATGATTTATTGGTGAAATACCTATAAAAAGATGGGGATATTAAAATCTTTGTTTGTGCAAAATATTTTCTTGTTCTGTTCTGAAATCCTTCCGATTATTAATTTTAATACAAATTCACGTATATTTTTGCCTAAATACCGCATTCGCCGAGCATCCCGGCGATCCTCTCCACTGTTTCCTCGATATCTGAGGAGGCGCCGACCTCCACTGTCAGGTCGGCATACCGCTCATAAAGCGGAGAACGGCTCTTGAAAACGTCCTCCAGCGTCTCGTTTTTGTGAAAAGCGATCCCGCGCGTGCGGATGTTCTTCACCCTGCGGCGGATTTCCTCAAAGGGTACGCTGACGTATACGACCGTACCGATCCTGCGCAGGTGCGCCATCGCCCTGCCGCTGAGCACCATCGAGCCTCCCGTCGCCACGACCGTGCAGCTGCACTCCAGCTCGCCGCCCACTTCCTCCTCGAGTGCCAGAAAAGCGTCCAGCCCCTCATGGTCAAGGATCTTCTGCAGCGGCTTCCCCGCCCTGCGGCTGATGATGAGGTCTGTGTCAACAAAGGAATAACCGATCGCCTTTGCGAGAAGAACGCCCAGCGTGCTCTTGCCCGAGCCGGGCATTCCGATCAAAATGATGTTTTTCATAAATTACAGGATCCTGATGTTCAGCGAGTCGGTGCCGGAAGTGGGGAGCGTCTTGTTGGAGGAAAGCACAACAACCGTATCGCCCTTCTTTACCAGACCCGTGCTGAGCGCTTTTTCCATCGCCTGATTGGTGATGTCGTCGGAATTGAGCTTTTCCTCTCCCACGAGCGCGGTAACGCCCCAGTTAAGGCACAGCTTGCGGCACACCATCTCGCTTGTGACGACCGCGATAACGGGAACGTCGGGACGGAAATGCACCATCGCTCTCGCGACCTTTCCCGTGGCGCTCTCTACGATGATCGCTTTGGCGCCCACCGCTCTCGCGATGTCCTTCGCCGCCTTGCAGATGCTGCCGCGGAACACGTTTTCGTCCTTGATGGCGTGCTGCTCCACATATTTTTGCAGCGCGATGAACTCACCGCTGCTCTCCGCCTCCGTGCAGATAGCGTCGAGCGCCTTGACGCTCTCGATGGGATATTTGCCCGCCGCCGACTCGCCCGACAGCATGACGGCGCTGGTGCCGTCATATACGGCGTTGGCGACGTCGCTGATCTCCGCTCTTGTCGGGCGCGGATTGTTGGTCATGCTCTCGAGCATCTGGGTCGCGGTGATGACATACTTGCCCTTTGAAACGCACTTGCGGATCAGCTGCTTCTGAATCTCCGGCAGCTTGATAAAGGGGATTTCCACGCCCATGTCGCCTCTCGCCACCATGATGCCGTCGGCGTAGTCCATGATGAGATCCATATCATCGACGCCGCCCTGGTTCTCAATCTTGGCGATGATTTCGACCTGCTCGTAACCGATGCTGTCGATAAAGTCGCGCAGGGTCCTGACGTCCTCGTGATTTCTGACGAAGGACGCCGCGACCACGTTCGCGCCCTGTGAAAGACCGAACTCGATGTCGCGTCTGTCCTGCGCGCTGACGTAGGGCATATTGATGTGATAGCCCGGAATATTGATGCTCTTGCGGTTTTTGAGGGTGCCGCCCTTGTTGACGACGCAGACGATGCGGTCGGGATAGGTTTCCTTGACGATGATAGAGATCAGACCGTCGTCAAGCAGCAGCTCTCTGCCGATGGCGTGGTTGCCCTCGGAGAAGAAGATATCAACCAGCTTGGGATAGGAGATCGCGACGCCGTCGAAATCACCCTCCTCCCTGTGCTTGAAGAGGGTGAAGTCCGAGCCCTCCACCAGCTCGGCGCTGCCGTCCTTGAAGGTTGCGACACGCACCTCGGGACCCTTTGTATCAAGCAGGATGGATACATTCTTGCCGCTCTCGGCGATCGCCTCGCGGATGGTGGCGAACACCACCGCAAGATCCTCATGGGTGCCGTGCGACATATTGACTCTGGCAACGTTCATGCCCGCGTCTATCATCTTGAGCAGCATTTCCTTGGTATTGCTGGCAGGTCCTATGGTACAGACTATTTTTGTTTTTCTCATATGTTAACTCCCCTTTGACAGTGATTTTATTTCACGGTGATATACCCATTCCTATTATACTATAAATCGTGTACAATTACAATATTCTTTTTATCTTTTGACCTGATTTTATGGACAAGGGACAAAAAGAATCCCCCGCCACTCGTTCCTCACCGTGATGGCGGGCGTCTGTCCGCAAAGAAAAAATTCCTATTCTTTTTCAATTTTCTTCCGAAACACCGTAAATACGGGAAAAATTATTGTTTATTTTTATTTTGTCACGCATTATTCACACATACCGCTCTTTTTGTTGAAAATTTTGGGCAATTTCAGATTTCACCTTTATTTTTTGCTTTTTATTTGCTATAATAGCAACACAAAATAAAAACCATTAAAAGGATGTGTTGATACAATGGATCAGAAATCCAAAAAACAATCAAGGCGCTTTTTTAACATTTCGGTAGCGGCGGCGCTCGCCGCGGCCATCGCCGCCACCGCGCTCATGGCGGGCTGCGCAGGCAGCGGTGAAGAAGAAAAGGAAACCCGGGTCGTCACCGAGACCCAGGTGGTCACAAGGGTAGTAAACGGCATCTTTACGGACGAGGAAGGCAACCCCATCAAGGATGAGAACGGTCAGCCTGTCAGCGCTCCCTCCGGCACTCCCGACACCGACGACAAGTCCAAGAGCGGAAAATCCGACAGCAAGTCTGACGGCAGCTCCAACGCGGACGGCTCCGAAAAAAGTGAGAAGAGCGAAAAGAGCGAACAGGACGAAAAGAGCGAGAGCAGCAAGTCTGACGGCGGCTCCGAGAGCAAAGGCTCCGACAGCGGCAGCAAGAGCGAGAGCAACAAGTCCGACGACAGCAAAAAGACTCCCGAGAAAAAGGACGACGACGGCGACGACAGCAACAACCTCAAGCTCGGCGGCAAGAGCTACGAGGTAGGCGACGTCATTGTCTGCACCTACTCCGTCAACTGCCCCACCAAGTTCATCAACTTCCAGGCAACCCTCAAATATGACGGCGACAAGCTCAAGGCGATCAACGCGGAAACCGCGGGCTCCGCTTCCTCGGGCAGCGTTGTCAACTACGACCTTGACAGCAAAGTTAAATTCAACGGCATCAAGCTCAACGGCTACAATTACACAAAGGGAGGCAGCTTCCTCACCGTTACCTATGAGGTGATCGGCTCCGGCTCCACCGAACCTGCCATCAGCTGGGAGATCATCACCGACACCAACAACAATCCCATGGTCGTCAACGGCGAGCCCGTCAGCGACTTCAAAGTAGAATCCTCCTATGAATAATTTTTAAATCGCGGACTAAGGCTTTACGGGGACGGTTGCTGCACGTTTACGCGG
>ONSE01000127.1 GCA_900320415.1 uncultured Eubacteriales bacterium | reverse complement strand
TTTATTGGTTCAGCACTTCGTTGATGATCTGCGCGATCTGCTTGTTGTTAATCTGTTCCCGGAAATGAACTGTATAGCCGTCTTTGGATAGAATTTCAAAAAAGACTTTGGCGCAATTGATTTTTGCGGCTTCGTTGCCGCGCACCTCGTCTTTGCCCTCTACATCCTTTGTTTCAACTACAATATTCAGTTCTTTTTGACCGTTTGCCTTTTTGACTACATACATGAAGTCCGGGCTGTACGTTCCGCCTGTGATCGTAGGAATGGCAATGCTGTTGCGAGGAATCTTACCGTAAACAATTACATTGTCAATATTTGCAGTGACGTTGTCTTTTTCGAGAGGTGAATCGTAAGTATAGGTATCGTACAGATATTTTTCGCTCGGTGTACTACCATCGACGATTTTCATGCCGATTCTTCCCTGAGATATTTCATCCCGCGGAGAACCGTCGGCATATGACAGCGCTGTGGCTCCACACGGCATACTGCTTTTTTCGTAACGGAAACGTCCCTGCAGATTCTCTACCTTCCAATTCTGGAATTCTGCACAGAATGCGCTTGCGGAGTTTTCGTTAATATATTTAGGTTCAACCACGCCGTGTTTAGCGCTATACTGAACCATGGCGCTGTGCAGCACGGTAATGGGAATGCCGGTGACACGCATAATTCTTGACAGGAAGGTACCATAAGCAATCGGACGCATGACCGTATACTGTACACCTGTACCTGTTGTGGTATTCATCTCTATTCCGTCGCTTTTAACAACATCCCGTCTGCTGCTCATCACAACATCCGTAAATACTCCGGGTTTTTCAAACAGCGAAAGTGCGACGGATTCCATATTCGCGTCCAGTTCCTTATCATAGAAAAGGCGGTATCTCTGATTGATGTGTTCCCACAGCTCACGGATCTCGTTGTAAACATTTTTCCTTATTTTTATGTGTTCCCGATTTACTTTGTTCCTGTCTTTGACTTTTCCGGCAGATAAGCCGGATGCAAACTGCGGATATTCCTCAAAAAATGCGTCGCGGTTTTCTGAAAGAATGTTGCGCTGCCAGTCGATAAAATTTTTAGTATAGAGATCATGAAAAAGCTCTCCGGGTTCTCTTCCGAGCATTGCGGCCACTTTACTGATGCTGTCCTCAGATAACACAGAAGCCTGCGGAATTTCGCCGTTGATCTGATCAACGAGCCGCTGCGCAAAATCAGCTTCTGTAAAATCGACGATGTAGTTGAGCTGGAACTCCTCATGGGAAATTCTGTTGCCGTTTTCATTGACGGGTAGACGCAGCCCGCGTCCCACTTCCTGCAGCTTGCTGTTTTCGCTGCCGCTGGAGCGGAGTTTCGCTATGGTAAAGACATTGGGATTGTCCCAGCCCTCCTTCAGCGTCCATTTGGAAAACAGGAATCGCAGTGTATTGTAGGTGCCGTCAGGATTGCGGAACGACAGAAGCTGTTTCTTTTTGTGAAGAATAGCATCCACTTCTTTCGCTATTTCTTCATCGGAATCAGTGTTGTCCTGCGAAAAGTAACCGGCATGACAGGCGGAAAGATTTGCAAGGGACGCATCCAAAAATGCGCGGTATTCCTGCTCTTGCTCATTCAGAGATGCCATAACCTCCTCGATGCGTTCTTTGAGCAATCGTTCAAACGCAGTCAGCAGATACGGCGCCTTACCGTTGTCGTCGGGGCGATAAGAGGAAATATCGTCGATGAAAAACAGTGCCAGCGTCTTTATTTTGAAGGAACGGTCGCAAAAATTCTTACGTTCAGTTTCAAAATGCCGCTCCAACGCAAGTCGTATCATCTGTTCCTGATAGGACGACATATAGACGTCGACGTCCATTTCTTCTCCGGGTGATTTTATTACTCCGTTTGAGAATTCAACGGTATTTTTTGAAATGGCAAGGATTGTAATGCCCTCAAAGGCATCGCTGATTAAGGCGAGAGGATCGCCGGTTTTCAGCGTGAACGTGCGGATGCCGCCTTTCTTTTTGTGCTGGAAGGTAACGGAATCTTTGCTGGCGATAGATAATATTTTGATCGTTTCTTCCTGTCCGGACAGCGG
>ONSE01000025.1 GCA_900320415.1 uncultured Eubacteriales bacterium | reverse complement strand
TGCGAGCTTGCCACGCTGTTCTATTATTTCAGGAGCCCGCTGCGCTATTTCAAGAGCGTCGTCATCAATATGTCGCTGGTGGTGCTGTTCAGCCTGCTGACGCTCCCCGCGGACGGGGCGGTGAATATGCTGTTCGGAGACAGCGTGCTGGCGGCGGTCCTGTACGGCGTCGGAGTGTTGTGGAAACTGTTTGTTTTCCTGTTCTTCATCCACTATCCGCTGGCGGCGTTCGCGATTGACGACAGCCGCGGCATATTCCGCTATGTGTTCGGCTATATCGGGTTTTCCTTCCGCCACGGCGGCGCCCTGATCAAGCTGCTGCTCACGATGCTGGGCTGGATCTCCCTGTGCTTCTTCGTGGTGCCGATGATATACGTTGTGCCCTACCTGGAGACCGCGCTGATGAATTCCGCGCGCTGGCTGATGGCTCCGCCGCGCCGTGCGCCGGAGAGAAGCTATTTCACACAAAACAACCAATCCTATTGACAAAAAAAGCTATGATAGTATCACTTTGTATGATTGCCTATAACGAGGCGGAGGCGGTGCAGGGACTCTTCAGCGATATTTCTCTGCTGGAGTATCCTCACCGGAAAATTGAAGTGGTGTTTGTTGACAGTATGTCCACCGACGGCACCTACGAAAAAATGTGCGAGTTCAGGGACACGGACTACGGCTTTCTCGACGTGAAGATCGTGCGCCGTCCCAAGCTCAACCAGGCGTCGTCCTGGAACGCCGCGCTCAGCACCGCGACGGGCGACGTGATTATCCGCGTGGACGCCCACGCGCGTATCCCGCGCAACTTTGTGTCGCGCAACGTCTACAACCTCCGTCAGGGGGAGAACGTAGTCGGCGGAGGCAGACCGAACATCAGCTCGGACGTCAGCCCGTGGAAGCTCACGCTCCTCGCGGCGGAGGATTCGCTGTTCGGAAGCTCGGTCGCCGCGTACCGCCGTCCCGCCGTGCAGAAGGAGTATATGGACAGCCTGTTTCACGCCGCCTACAGGCGTGAGGTGATTGCCGCGGTCGGCGGCTTCAACGAGGATCTGGGAAGGACCGAGGACAATGAGTTTCACTACCGCATCCGCATGGCGGGCTTTAAAATGTGCTGCTGTCCCGACATCATCTCCTACCAGCACTCGCGCAACACGCTCAAGCACATGATCTGGCAGAAGTATTCCAACGGCAGGTGGATCGGTCTGACGGTGTCGGAATGCCCCGGCTGCCTGTCCTATTTCCATTTCGCGCCGTTTTTGCTGCTGATGATGATTTTCGCGCTGACGGCGGTCGCCCTGTTCGGATTTCCGAACCCGCTTTTCATGCTGCTGCTGGTTTACGGAATGTTCGACGTGGTGAACACCGTCGGCTGCTTTACCATGAAGAACGTGCAGCCGCAGTTTTTTCTGCTGCCGTTTATCTTTCCGCTTCTCCACGTTGCCTACGGCTTAGGCACGCTGGTGGGATTGCTGCAGATCCCCTTCTGGAAGAGGAAGATCAAAAACAGTCCCGCGAAGCAGCATATTGAGGACGTCAAGGTCAAGATAAAAGAAAACACGAGAAAGTAAAGGTGCCTGCTATGGATAAGGTCGAGTTGACGCCCGGGCTGCTGCGTGAGCTGCAGCTGAAGCAGCTGGACACGCTGGTCTACTTCAAGGAATTCTGCGAAAAAAACAACCTCACCTTCTGGCTGATCGGCGGCGGTCTGATCGGAGCGCTGCGGGAGGGCGGCTTTGTGCCGTGGGACGACGATGTCGACGTGATGCTCCCGCGCGAGGATTACGAAAAGCTGCCCGTCCTCTGGCGTGAGCAGCACGCGGACGGGCGTTTCCGCCTGCTCAAGACAGACGACGAGGTTTTTACGGGCAATATATTTATCACCATCACCGACACCAACTACACGATGGTCAAGACAAACCAGACGGATATTGATATTCCGCACGGTCTGGTGCTGGACGTATTTCCGCTGGACGTCGCGCCCGACGGCAGGTTTGCCCGCAGGAGGCAGCTTGTCTGGACGATGCTTTACTCGCTCTTTCTGGCGCAGATCGTGCCCGAGAACCACGGAGGTATCCTCGGATTCGGCAGCAGGGTGCTGCTCGGTATTTTCCGGGGCAAAAAGCTCCGCAACAAAATCTGGCGTGCCTGCGAGAAGCACATGATGAAATACAAGCTCAGCGAGAACAAATGCGTTACGGAGCTTTGCTCGGGGCCGTACTGGATGCGGTTCGAGTATCCCAAGCACATCTATGAGGGCGTGGATTACGTGACCTTTGAGGGGATCCGCCTGCCCTGCATGAAGGGCTACGACGAGTACCTGCGCAGCGTGTTCGGGGACTATATGCAGCGTCCGCCCAAGGACAAGCAGGTGCCGCACCACGACATCGCCTATCTCGATCTGAACACGCCGTGCGAGGTGTATGACAATGCCCACAAGAGTGATTTCAAGCGATAATTACGCGGACTTTCTCGCGGAGCTGCGCGCTCTTGCCGATGAGAAATACCGCCGTTTCCACTCGGGACTGGTGCCCGGGGAGGAGAGTGTATGCATTCTCGGCGTCCGTATGCCCGTGCTGCGCGCGCTGGGCAAGGAGCTCGCGGCGGGGGAGCCGCGGCAGTTTTTAAGTGTCTGCGGCGATACGTTCTACGAGGAGCGTATGCTGCGCGCCATCGTCACGGGGCTGATAAAGCCAAAGGACTATGAGGATTTTCTCACGCTCGCGGACGGCTATTTGCCCTATGTTTCCAACTGGGCGCTCTGCGACTGCTTCTGCTCGGGACTGAAGGCGGTCAGACGGTGGAAGGCGCCGTTTTTTGAGCATATCGCGGAGTATCTGGAAGGAGATATCTGGGCGCAGAGGGTCGGTCTGGTGCTGATGCTCGACTACTATCTCGACGATGAATACATTGACCGCGTGCTCGCGAGAGTGGACGCGGTTCACAGTGAGGCGTACTATGTGCGTATGGCGCAGGCGTGGCTGCTGGCGACGGCGCTCGCGAAGTGCCCGGAACCGTCGCTCGCGTATTACCGCGGGAACTCGCTGGATGATTTTACGCACAACAAGGCGGTGCAGAAGGCGCTGGAGAGCTTTCGGATCGACGAGGAGACAAAAAATATTCTCCGCGCGCTCAAACGCTCTTGACAAATCGTAAATACCGCATATAATAGTAACATAGGTTGTTTTCGGGGCGGAGCGAAATTCTCCACCGGCGGTGATAGTCCGCGAACAAGCGTCAGCTTGCCGAGCCTGTGGAATTCAGGCACCGACGGTTACAGTCCGGATGATAGAAAACGCGAGGCGGCATCTGCCGCATTTTTCACGCGCGACAAACCCGACGTACGGCACGTCGGGTTTTCTTTTTTGGGAGAAGCGTACAACGGCGTTTTTTGCCGAGCAGCCTGAGTAAAATTTAGGAGGTCATGCTATGACTGGCAAAAGAACAGAGCGCGTCAAGGCGGTATCCGCGATGGCGATGCTCACCGCGCTGGCGATCGTCGCGGACATTTTTCTGAGAATTCCCAACATCGGCGGATTTCTCACCTACGAACCGAAGGATGTTATCCTCACCATCGGCGCGTTCATTTTCGGGCCGATCCCGGGATTGATCATGTCCCTGGTGGTCTGCACCGTCGAGATGATCACCATCAGCACCACGGGTCCCATCGGACTGCTGATGAATTTTCTCGCTTCGGGGGTGTTTGTCGGCGTTTCCTCGGTGATTTATTACCGCAAAAAGACCATGGCGAGGGCGATCATCGGTCTGGTTTCCGCTTCCGTCGCGATGATCGGCGTGATGCTGCTGTGGAACTACATTATGACGCCGATCTATATGGGTGTGCCGCGCGAGGCGGTGCTGGAGCTGTTCCTGCCCGTGCTCATTCCCTTCAACGCGCTCAAGGCGGGACTGAACGCCGCTCTGGTGCTGCTGCTCTACAAGGCGGTGGTGACCGCGCTGCGCAAGTCAAGTCTGATTCCCGAGAGGGAGAGCAACGACGGCGCGAACAAAAAGACCAACACCGTGATCGTGGTGGTCGTATCAGCCCTTGCGGTGGCGACACTGCTGCTGGTGCTGCTGATTTTCGCGAAGATTCTGTAAATGTGTTGACCTTTGCGTCAATGAGTGATATAATGTCAGTTGACAATAACAGAGTAGAGATCTGTGCGTGAAGTGTTCCGCGAACGGGGAGTTGTCGCGGGGACGAAGGGGAGACCCGCGATACGGATTTCGCATCCCGCTGTCACAAGGCTTTTGAGCGGGCATTGTTATGCCCGCTTATATTTTACCTTTTTTGGGGGTTATCCGATGACACACTATCTGAAAAAAATACCCGACTCCGTGTTTGGGTTGAAAAACGTCCGCACGCTGGCGGCAGTCGCCATGCTGCTGGCACTGCGCATTGTGCTGGGAATGTTCGCGAACGCTACCCTCGCCTGCTTCGGCAACACGGTAAAGCTCAGCGCCGCGTTTATCCCGATCGCGGTGACAGGAGCGCTGTTCGGTCCCGTTCCCTCCGCTCTCGTCGGGGCGCTGGGAGATGTTCTTTCGTTTATCATCGCGCCGACGGGCGGCGCCTATTTCCCGGGCTTCACCATCAGCGGCCTGCTGACGGGCTTGATCTACGGTATCGCCCTCTATGGGGAGAGGCTCAGTCTGCCGCGTATCGCGGCGGCGTGGGCGGTCAACACCCTTGTGGCAGAAACCTTCCTCGCGGCGTTCTGGCTCTATACGCTCTACGCCAACGAACCGTCCTACTCCTTTTACCTCACGGCAAGACTCATCAGCCAGGCAATCAAGTGTGTGCCCGAGATCCTGATCCTCTTTGCTCTCGGAAAGCCGCTCGAAATGATTCCCGAAAAGGTGTTCCGATAAAAAGCGAAATAAGCGCCGTTTCTGTTTTGCGGGGGATTGTACAAACGGAGAACGAAAGCGCAAAAAACAAACAGGCAGCTCAATGAGCTGCCTGAAATTTTTTTGTGTTATTTCGCGAATTCCGCCGCGCGGCTTTCGCGGATAATGTTGACCTTGATCTGACCGGGATAATCGAGCTCGTCCTCGATTTTCTTACAGATCTCTCTGGCGAGCGGCACCATGCGCTCGTCGTTGATGACCTCGGGCTTCACCATTACGCGCACCTCGCGTCCCGCCTGGATGGCGAAGGAGCGCTCAACGCCGTTGAACGAGGAAGCGACCTCCTCGAGCTTCTGCAGACGCTTGATGTAGTTCTCGACATTCTCGCGTCTGGCTCCGGGTCTTGCCGCAGAGAGAGCGTCCGCCGCCTGTACCAGACAGGCAACAATGGTCTTGGCTTCCACGTCGCCGTGATGCGCGTGGATCGCGTGGATCACCGCTTCGCTCTCCTTGTATCTTCTGGCGAGGTCAACGCCGATCTGGATGTGCGTTCCCTCGACCTCGTGGTCAATAGCCTTGCCGATATCGTGGAGCAGTCCCGCGCGTTTCGCGAGAGTCGGGTCGATGCCCAGCTCGCTCGCCATCATGCCCGCGAGATACGCCACCTCAATCGAGTGGTTGAGTACATTCTGTCCGTAGCTGGTACGGTAACGGAGCCGTCCGAGCATCTTAACAAGCTCGGGATGTACGTTGTGGAGACCAAGCTCCAGCACGGCTCTCTCGCCCTCACGCTTGATCGTCGCGTCAACCTCGCGCTTCGCCTTTTCAATGGTTTCCTCGATCCTGGCGGGGTGGATACGTCCGTCGGAAATGAGTCTCTCGAGCGCGATCCTCGCGACCTCACGTCTGACAGGCTCAAAGCATGACAGCGTGATCGCCTCGGGTGTGTCGTCAATAATCAGGTCTACGCCTGTGAGCGTTTCGATCGCTCTGATGTTGCGTCCCTCACGACCGATGATGCGTCCCTTCATCTCGTCATTGGGGAGGGGTACAACCGAAATGGTTGCCTCGGCAACCTGCTCAGCGGCAAGCCGCTGAATAGCCAGGGAAATAATGTTGCGAGCCTTTTCGTCGGCTTCTTCCTTGAGCTGCTCCTGATACTCCATGATTTTGACGGATTTCTCGTGAGCGAGCTCCCCTTCAAGCTGGGAAAGCAAATAGTTTTTAGCCTGCTCTGCTGTATAGCCCGAAATCTTTTCGAGCATCTCAAACTGACTTTTCTTGATGGTTTCGATTTCAGCAAGCTTTGCGTCAGCCTCTTTGAGCCTTTTGTTAACCTTATCGTCCTTCTTCTCGACGTTGTCGAGCTTGCGGTCGAGGGTTTCTTCCTTTTGCTGGATACGGCGCTCCTGGCGCTGGACCTCCTTGCGGCGGTCGTTGATTTCCTTTTCGCTTTCGTTGCGGAAGCGGTGGACCTCGTCCTTACCCTCGAGGACATACTCTTTTTTCTTTGCCTCCGCGGTCTTGATCGCGTCCGCGACGATCCTCTTGGCCTCATCCTCTGCGCTGCCGATTTCTTTTTCAGCGGTATTTTTGCGGATATTGATACCCAGCATAATACCGACGGCTCCGCCTGCCAGCAAAGCGACAACAATCAATATTATCGCTAAAATAAGATTCATCTGCAATTCCCGTGACACCTCCTTTTAGTAATGTTTCTCATAGCTTTTGTTCCAATCAAAAAACTTTAACCGTTCAAAGGTGCCGTTAATCAAGATATTCAATTTTCATTCAATGCAATATTTTTTATGTTGCGCGGGCTGTGCCGCAAATAACAAAACGCTGTTAAAATGTATAAAAAATATCTATAATAAACGGCTCCGATTAAAGAGTCTGATTAAAGAGAGACAGGAGCGCGGCGGCAAAACCGCGGTCCCGTGAATATGCACTTTGACATATTCTTTTCTAATTTTATAATAAAATCAAGATGTTGTCAAGATGGAAATAACACTTTCACAAAAATATAATGAAAATATTGAGAAATGTATGTGAAACTTGCAAGATATAATCACTGCTATGTGGCAATGTTATGACGGGGAGGCGGATATTTCAAAATTTTCTGTTAATTTTCTATCAAGCTATTGAATAAATCGAAAAAATATACTATAATAAATGTATCTTATTTTTAGGAGGAATTTATTATGTCAGTAAAAGTTGCAATCAACGGCTTCGGCCGCATTGGCCGTCTCGCGTTCAGACAGATGTTCGGCGCTGAGGGTTATGAGGTAGTAGCGATCAACGATCTTACCGATCCCAAGATGCTTGCTAACCTGCTCAAGTATGACACCGCGCAGAAGGGTTACTGCGGCACCATCGGTGAGAATCTCCACACCGTAGAGGCGGGCGAGAGCTCCATCATCGTTGACGGCAAGGAAATCACCATCTACGCAAAGCCCAACGCTGCTGAGCTTCCCTGGGGCGAGCTGGGTATCGACGTAGTTCTCGAGTGTACAGGCTTCTACTGCTCCAAGGCGAAGAGCCAGGCTCACATCGACGCAGGCGCCAAGAAGGTCGTTATCTCCGCTCCCGCGGGCAAG
>ONSE01000137.1 GCA_900320415.1 uncultured Eubacteriales bacterium | reverse complement strand
ACCGCCATATAGTGGGTGCCCTTGATCACGAGGGGCGCCTTGCGCCGCAGCTCGATGAACCTTGACAGCTCATACTGTGCCGCGGCGGTCATGCCGCACGCCCATGAGAGCCTTTCATAGCTCAGAGGAGTTCCCGTTACCTCGGTCAGCTTCTGACTGAACAGGTACAGCTCCCTGACGTATTGTTCCATATCCTTGTCGCGGCCGCGTCCGGAGGGGACGTGGAGCGTGACGGTGGGGCGCTGCTGCGCGAGATAGCCCGCGAGCTTCTTTTTGCAGTCGCAGGTGACGGGGATCGCCATCAGTGAGCACTCCTGATAGACGGGCATGACGCCGATGCTCTGGAAGCCCATCACCGCCTTGACGAGAGGACAGGCGTCGCGGGGGGCGATGTCGTCGCCGATGTTGAAGGCGGTGTAGCTGCCGCCGCAGAGCTTGACGGGTATGGCGCCTGCCGCGTAGATCAGCTCGGGAGGAACCATCACGCAGTAGGTGCCGATGGTAGGCATATCACCGGGCTTCACCGCGCCCTGCATCTCGACAAAGACGCGGCGGAGAATGTCCAGAAACGGTTCGAGCGCCTCGGGCTTGTGCGGAAGCTCGTCGATTTTTCTCAGGTACTTGACGGCGACCGCCGAGGATTTATTGATGAATCTCTGCTTTCTGCGTTCTTCGGCAGAGCTGTTTCTCATGTCATAGTCATTCATGGTGCTTTCCTTTCTTCTTGTCCTGAGGAGGCGCGTACTGCTTCATGAACTTCATGCGGTCGGCGTTATAGATCTTCTTGCCGCAGAAGGTGATGGCAAGCGCGTTGTTTTCGGAGCAGCGGCGCACGCATTCTCCGCACATAATGCAGTCGGAGGTGGTGACGTCGATGCATTGGATATCGTATTTTCCTTTGCCTTCGCGGACGGTGAACACCGATTTGATACCCATGGGGCAGGCCTCGTAGCAGGCGCCGCATTCGGTGCAGGCGATGGCGTCTTTTTTGAGCTTGAAGAGCGAGATTTTATGGGTGAGTCCGAGAATAAAACCCAGAGGACAGATATTGCAGAAGCATCTGCGTTTGAAAAAGCCGCTGACGAGGACGATCACCATCACAAAGCCGCCGAGACCGAGACTGAGCTTGAAGCCCGCCAGCGCGGGGGAGAGAGCCATCGCGGGGCAGAAGTCGCAGAAGTTGCCGCCGACAAAGCCGATGCCGAGGAAGATGATGAGCATGACCCACTTGACCATTCTCAGAACGGCGTAGAGGCGTTCGTTGAGGGAGATGCCTTCGATGTGCAGTGCCTGACGCGCTTCGTGGGCGACGTCCTGAATGAAGCCCAGCGGACAGACAAAGCCGCACAGCACTCTGCCGAGGAGGACGGCGCAGACAAGAAAGGTGCCGAAGAAGGCGAGGATCTCTTTCCCGGAGCTGACCAGCACATCAAGGTGGCTGAGCATATAGCAGCCCGAGCTTGTGAGCTGGTCGAGGTTATAGGGGCAAGCGAACACGGGAAGCTGCACGTTCGAGAATACGGTTCCCGTCAGCCTGCTGCCGAAGATCAGCAGTGCGAAGCTGAGGATCATCACGAGCCAGCGGACGCCTTCAAATCCGAACGTCATCCGCTTTTTTCTCTTGTCTCTCGCCATGACGCCCGTCTTTCCGATGGGCAGCTTTTCTTTTTTGTAGAGCAGCTTGCGGAGCAGGACGTCCAGCGAGATGCAGACGGCGGAGATCAGAATAATAATACCGAACGGCAACATGGCGGAAAGCCAGCGCGCGGTGAAGATCGTGTCCGCTTCCACCTGATAGTGCATCGAAAAGGTGGTCAGTGCGTTGGGGCGGTAGGTAAAGGTCAGACCGTTTCTCACGTCGTTGAGGTTCAGTCCCGTGAGATCGCCGTTTTCATCTGTTGTAAAGACCTTTTCCGTACCGTCGGCAAGTGTCACCGTGACTTCGGCGTTTTTCAGGGGCTTCGCAAGGTAGTACACCGTAAAGCTCTCCCTGTCCTTGTAGACGACCTCCAGCGGAATGTCCTCGCTGAGGAAGGCGTTCGCGGTGGCGTCGTAGCCCTGTGTGTATTCCATATCGGTTTTGGCGGCTCCGGTGATATCTTCCTTCACGCCGTCGCCGTCCGTGTCCTCGCGGATGCCTGTCTGGACCGCTGCGAAGCTGCCTGAGAAGTCAGACGGCAGCGATTCGGTGAAGCTGCTGTCCACGACAGAGGTGCCGCCCATTGTCAGGGCATACACCGTGGTGTTTTCTCCGGTGTGGAGGGTGATCGCGTCGTTGTCGTAGGTGAAGGAGAGAGGCTCGCCGTCGTTTACGACGCTGAGGGAAGCTCTCGCCAGAGGGTCGTCATATTGGAAAAAAGCCAGGTCTGCCGCGAAGTACGCCGTAGCGCACAGGGCAGCGGCGAAAACGGCAAACAGGATTTTACCTGCGGTTTTGTTTTTCATCGGGAATCCCTCCTAGGCGGTGTGTTTGTAGCGGCGCGCCACCAATCTTCTTTGGGTGAGCATTTCGCCGAACGCCTCCATGCGGATGCGCAGCTGCTCCATATCCTGGTACTGGTAGTCGGTTTCAAGGCGGAAAACGGGGATATCCATGCTTTCCGCGGCTTTTTCAATATAGGGAAGCTCAAAATCATATTCGATCTGTCCCTTGAGGATGTGGCAGACGATGCCGTCGGGGCGGAGCTGTCTGATCAGGTTCTGCACATAGGAGTACAGTCCCGTGTTGTTGATTCTCGCACCCGAGGAGATCATGTTGAGGTGGACCCGGGCGATTTTTTTCAGAAGGCTGTCAGCGGAGGGCATACGCTTGGATTTTGTAACCGTGATGGCAGCCTCCAGGGATTGGCTGTCCGCGACCGCAGAGATGCTCATTCCTGCCGATGCGATCAGCTGCGGGACTTTGTAGTTGGGGAAAACGAGCGGAGAGCCGAGAACGAGGACACGCGGTTTGTCCTTATGCCTGATGATGTATTGCGTGTTCAGGTATTCAAGCTCGTCACTGAGGCGTGAAATATGGGTCATCCACTCGTCAAGGCTGTCCGTGAAATACATACACTGCGCCGCCAGGAGCATCGCCTCGTCGGAGAGGATACCGCCTGTCATCAGCGCGCTTGTGAGAAAGTTCCGTCGCAGACCGTGCGCCCGCGCGATCTTCCTGGCGGCGTTCTTGAGGCTGCGTCCGCCAAAGCGCTTGCCCGTGTGCTTTCCGATGGTTTCCGCAATCGTCACCAGCTGTTCGGTGTAGTATTTCTCCGCGTTTTCGCTATTGTCCGCGGGAGGAACGTCCATTGCCGCGACCTTTCTGCCGCTGCCCCGCAGGAGGGAGACGAGCTTTCTTCTGCTGTCAGAGGAAACCGCCGTCACGATCAGGGCGTTTTCCGTAAGGTCGAATTCGGGATTGATCAGCCAGCCAAGTGAGGAACGGCTGAACGGGTCGGTATCTCTGGGTGTGAGCTCATCCGCCCAGTGCGCTGTTCCGAGGCTTCCTCCGAGCACATAAAACGGGCTGTCGCAGACCGCGTACAGGATTTCGGCGGGAATGTCGTCGCCGAGCACGATCACCTGCGGTTGTCTGTTTTGCAGATAGTCCTTGTCGAACCGTGCCGCCGCTGTCTGAAGGAACCAGTCCAGCTCGACTGTCATGCGGTTCTCGTTTTTGATTCGGTTGAGTGTTTCCGTTGCTTCATTGATAAATGAATTACGCTCCATAGGTTTCATAATATTCCACCGTCGCGCTCTCTGCTTTCGCGCGTCCTTTCATGCATCTTGGATTGACCAGAAGGCAGTTGTGTCTGCAGCCGCCGCAGGTCATATTTCTGAGGAACTGTTCCTGTGTCGGAATATCGCCGCTTGTGTCATTCTGCTCATAGACCCATTCGTTTTCGTCACTGCTTTCGGGCGAGTAGTCGTTGGTGATGATTTCCTCGTTTCGCAGCTGCTCCGTGAAGGCTTCCGTAGGAGAAGGCACGGTCGTTTCGGGTGCGGCTGCTGTCGTCGGCTCGGGAAGCTGAAAAACAGTCGTGCCCTCTGTCGCCTGCGCCCGTGCTGCCTGCTGAGACGTCGGCTGTGTGGCGGGCTGCGTAGTTTCCGCGGAAACAGTCGTAGGAACGGCCGCCCAATCAGCAGCGGTTTCTATCGGATTATTGATGGTATTGAACGGCATACGCACCAGCGCGTAGGTGAAGCAGACGCCGATGGTTCCTGCCGCGAATCGTTTGATGATATTCATTCTCATACGAGTCACCCCCTGTTGTTTGATGATAGTATACACACCCTACCTAATATGAACTTAAAATCTT
>ONSE01000093.1 GCA_900320415.1 uncultured Eubacteriales bacterium | reverse complement strand
TCCTTTTTGCCCTGCGCGTTGGTGGTTTTGCGCAGCTGACGGACAATGCCTCTGAGTGAGCGTTTGGGGTTTTGGGTTGACATACCGTACATATCCACAGTGTTGGCAATCGATTTGCCGGAGATGTACATCGTGCCCTCGGGTCCCGCGATTATCCGCAGTCCGTTGTAATTGATGGAACAGGCACGCGTCGGCAGCAGCAGACCGCCCTTGAGCGGGCTGAGCGAAACGGGATCCGGAGCCTGACCGGGCATGGGGATTCCTCCGCCCTTGGTATCCATCTTGTATGCCTCGCTGAGAATGGTGGTGCCGCTCTGGAATTTACGCTTAATGAAGATGATATAAATCAGATAAATCAGAGCGATCAGAATGAGGATCACCCAGAACAGATTAGCCCAGTCGCCGAGACTCGCTTCAACACGGAAGGTGCCTTTTGCGGCGGCGTTGTCATCTCCCTCGACGCCGACCTCGACGGTGTATGTACCCGGCTTGACCAGGAATGAAAGAATGCCGACAGGCGTATACGGTATCAGGGAGCAGGAGCCGTCCTTGTTCTCGTGAAGGGCGCAGTTTGCGTCCATATTGCTCAGGTTAGTCAGAAAGCCGAGAAAACCATCGTATTCCGCCTTTTCGGTTTCGCTGCTCTTGACCGTGAGCTTTGCTCCCGATTGTTTGATCTCTTCCGCTGTCATGCGCTTGCCGTCGTTTGTCAGGAAGAAGCGGACGGCGTTGTCTTCGGAAATACCGCCGAGCTCGCCGCGCTGATACGTGAGATCATCGGGCTGTTCGGTCTCTATCCCGAAATTGTATACTATCTGCTGAATGTCCAGCTCGACCTCCTTGGCGGAGGGAGCGTAGCCGGGCAGCGTCATAATGCCGCGGATGATAATTTTGCCGTCCTCCAGCGTCACACCGGTGAGCGTGCGGCTTTGTGAGGTGTTTTCTATGCTGCCGTTTACCTCGTATTCCGTTTGCCAGGAAATGCCATTGGGCAGATCGCTGTCGTCAATGATCTCGTCGGTGCCCGCAATGACGGGAATAACGGTGATATCGACCTTGTCCCCGGAGCTCAGTTGTCCGTATTCGGATTCGGGTATTTCAATGCCGTTTTTTTGTATGCGCAGCATAATGCTGATCGCGGGTTCCAACTGGATAAAAACGTCTTCGGCTCTGACCTCTTTGTCAAATTTCACCTCGTAGGTGCCTTTGCGCATCAGCTGCAGGGTCCCCGAGCTGTCGGCGTTGTCGATAACTGCCGCGTTGCCGTTCAGTCTTGTATGGGTGGCTCCGGAAGGCTCGAACGCGTCGAGAGCCAGATTGCGTTTGATATGGCAGTTCTGCTCGGAGGATGACGCTCCGACCACCTTGGCGGAGGTGTTCTGTGAGAGAACGGAGAACGAAAAGAACGGAAGTGATGTGGTAAAAGAAAGTGTGTTACCGTCCTTCTGATTGATTTTCGAAACCGTGATTCGGCTGGACATCAGTGCCGATACATCGCTCATAACTTTGATGATGGCGCTGTTGTCCTCTGCGTGAAAGGTGTACAGACCGGCGTTCTTGTCGTCGTTAAGCTTCAGCGCGCCCTTGCCCATGCTCATATATGCCACGTTGATGGGAACTCCGTCCGCCGACTTATTGCCTATATGATTTTTATCCAGATAATCCTTAAGCTCTTCGGAGCTGCTGTATTCGCCGGTGTCGTTCTGGAGTACGCCGTCTGTCAGGATCAGCAGCCAGAACTGCGTGCCCGCTTCGCTCGAGCTGAGAGCCTTCAGCTTATCGCGGGCTGTTTCAACCGCTTTTTGAGGGGTATCGGAGACATTGTCCCACTTCCTTATCGCCTCCAGCTCGGCCTCAGGGTCGGATAAATCGATTTTAACGGTACTGTCCGGCCGGCTCATATAGGTAATATACAGTTCATCCTGTTCGTTTAGCTGAGCTGCCAGTCCCTGCATCGCGTAGCTCGCGTAAACCCAGCGGTCACCCTGCATACTGCCGGAGTCGTCATACGCGATGGAAATGATTTTTTTCGGAACCTTTACCTGTGTATCGCCTGTCGCGCCGTGAACGGAAGCGGAACCGATTACAGTCACGCACAAAGCAAGCAGCAAACAAATACCGATGTTCAGTTGTCGTTTCAAGTACAATCCCCCCATTTGGTAAAATTAGACATTTTATCTCAAATCCAGCTACAATTTTACATCATTCTTTCCTCCTTGTCAATTATTTTTGTAGAATATCCAATAATTCAAAATTGTGCGGCAGTGCGGAAAAAATCTGGCGGAATATTGTCGGAACGCCGCGGGGATACTGACGTTTTCAAGGAGCTTCGGCGATATTGTTCCGTGGAGCTTCCGTGCTTATGCGGGTAAGGAATTTTTATAGGTTCCCTTATTATGTTCCTATCGATAATAGTAACCGGGACTGTACCCGTTTTTCGCAAGGGATCTCAGGAATTATCGAAGGATTGCCGAAAAGGGGCATCGCCCCTGCCGAAAGCGCGGGCGACGGCTGCCGCCTTCAGATGAGGACTTCCGTTTTTGCTTCCGTGATCAGGACACACGCTGCCCTCGGGGGAAAAAGATCGATAAGGCTTTGCCACTATTTTTAACATATCCTGTAAAACCGGCTTGCTTGAAGGCGGCGTACTGGCGTGGTATAATACGGTACGAAAGGAATGAAAGATATGATTTCTTCAAACATCAGATATCTCAGAGCCAAAGAAAACCTGACTCAGGAGGAGTTTGCCGAGCGCTTCGGCGTATCGCGCCAGTCGGTAGCCAAATGGGAGAGCGGAGACAGCACTCCCGACATCGCCAAATGCCGCGAGATTTGCGGCTATTATGAAATCAGTCTGGAC
>ONSE01000195.1 GCA_900320415.1 uncultured Eubacteriales bacterium | reverse complement strand
GGCGACCACGTCACGCTCGAAAGCGGTACGGGCTGTGTCCACACCGCTCCCGGACACGGTGTGGATGACTATAACGTCTGCCGTAACTATCCCGAGATCCCCGTTATCTGCCCCGTCAACGGAGACGGTGTCCTGACGGAGGAGGCCGGTCAGTTTGCGGGTCTGACAACTGACGAAGCGAATAAAAAGATTGCCATCCATCTGGATGCGACAGGCGCTCTTTTCGCGCTGAAGAAGATCATCCACCAGTATCCCCACTGCTGGAGATGTAAGTCTCCGATCCTGTTCCGCGCGACCGATCAGTGGTTCTGTTCCGTTGACGACTTCAAGGATGAGGCTGTCAAGGCGATCAACGAGGTGGAGTGGATCCCCGCCTGGGGCCAGGAGAGAATCACCTCCATGGTCAGAGAGAGAAAGGATTGGTGCATTTCGCGTCAGAGAAAGTGGGGCGTACCGATTCCGATTTTCTACTGCAGGGACTGCGGCGAGCCGCTGATTGACAAGACGGCGATGCTCTCAGTTGCCGATGTGTTCGCGAAGGAAGGCTCCAACGCGTGGTTTGACCGCGATGCTGCCGAGATACTTCCCGAGGGAACCAAATGCGCGAAGTGCGGCGGCTCCTCCTTTGACAAGGAAAAGGATATTATGGACGTTTGGTTCGACAGCGGTTCCTCTCATACCGCCGTCGTAAAGCGCCGCGGATATCTCGGCTTCCCTGCGGATCTCTATCTCGAGGGCAATGACCAGTACAGAGGCTGGTTCCAGTCCTCACTGCTCACCTCTGTTGCCACAATGGGCGTCGCGCCCTACAGGGCTGTTCTGACTCACGGCATGATCCTCGACATGGAAAAGAGAAAGATGAGCAAGTCGCTCGGCAACGGCATCAGTCCGCAGGAGGTTATCAAGCAGTACGGTGCCGACGTTCTTAGACTTTGGGTTGCGTCCTGCGACTATCAGTCCGACGTTAACATTTCCTTTGATATTCTCAAGCAGCGTTCCGAGGCATACAGAAAGATCAGGAACACTGCCAGATATATTCTCGGCAACCTTGCCGATTTCAATCCCGATACCGATATGGTTGATCTCAGTGAGCTGACTTCGATCGACAAGTGGGCTATCGCTCAGCTGAACAGCCTGATTGAAAAGGTATCCGCCGCGTACGATAGGTACGAATTCCATATTGTATACCACAGCATTCACAACTTCTGCGTTGTGGATATGTCAAACTTCTACCTTGACGTTCTCAAGGACAGACTCTATACCGAGAAGGCTGATTCCGGGCTCAGAAGAGCGGCGCAGACAGCGATTTATCTCATTCTCAACGCGATGACAAGGATGATCGCGCCGATCCTTGCGTACACCTCTGATGAGATCTGGAAGTATATGCCGCATTCCGCGGAGGACGAGGCGTCTCATGTCATTTTCAACGAAATGCCCGGAAAGCTCGCTCTTGATGTTGACGACAGCTTCATGGCTTATTGGGATGAGATCCACGCGCTCAGAGACGATGTCAAAAAGTCTTTGGAGCCTTTGATCAAGGATAAGACCATCAAGAGCTCCCTCGAAGCCAAGGTGACGCTCAGCGCGGGCGGAGACAAGCTTGCGTTCCTGCAAAAGGCGGAGGCCGAGCTTGCAGACGCGTTCATCGTTTCCGAGGTCATCGTGACGGACAACGGCGGCGAGCTCGCGATTGCCGTCGAGAAGGCGGAGGGCGAGAAGTGTGAACGCTGCTGGGCGGTCAGCAGAACAGTCGGAGCGGACAGCAAACATCCCACACTTTGCGCTCACTGCTGCGAGGTATTAAAATAATCATTTTCAAAAATCGGTGTGATTGCGGTTACACCGATTTTGAACTGTCAGGAGGTTCCTTATGCCGTTTTTTGCTCTGGCCATCGGCGCACTGATTGTGGTGATCGATCAGGTCATCAAATATTTTGTCTCAACAGGGCTCAAGCCAATCGGAGAGCACACCGTCATCGAAGGCTTGTTTACTCTCAGATACGTTGAGAATCCCGGAGTCGCTTTTGGAATGTTCAAGGATATGCGCTGGATTTTTGTTGCTTTGACGTCAATTATGCTGTTCGCGATCATCTTCTATATGTTCAAAAAAAGACCGTCGGGCAGGTTCTTTTATATCTGCGCAGGTCTGATCATCGGAGGCGGTATCGGAAATCTTATCGACAGGGTGCTTTACGGGTATGTGATTGACTATCTCAGCATCAGTTTTTTCCCTCCTGTCTGTAATTTCGCCGATTACGCCATCACGGTCGGCGTTGCGATGCTTGTTATTTACATCTTTTTCTTTTCGGATTCCCTGAGGGGAAAGAAGGACAGACTCCATGACTGAACACAGGCTGGCGTGTCAGACGGACGGTATCAGGCTGGATAAATTCCTTGCCGAAGCGGATATCGGAATATCTCGCAGCGCGGCGGTAGGTCTGATTGAGATCGGCGCGGTTTCCGTAAACGGCGCGCCGCGGGGCAAGAAGTATAAGCTGACCCGGGGAGATACCGTTCTGGTAAACATCCCCGACCCTGTGCCGTATGAGGCAAAGGCGGAAAATATACCGCTGGATATCGTCTTTGAGGACAGGGATTTGCTTGTTGTCAACAAGCCGAAGGGAATGGTCGTACACCCTGCTGCGGGAAATTATGAAGGCACGCTGGTAAACGCGCTGCTGTACCACTGCGGCGACAGCCTTTCGGGGATCAACGGCGTCCTGCGCCCGGGTATCGTCCACCGTATCGACAAGGATACCAGCGGTTTGCTGATCGTCGCGAAGAACGATGCCGCCCACAAGCACCTCGCGGCGCAAATCAAGGCGCATTCCTTCACAAGGGAATACGAGGCTGTCGTGTTCGGCAATTTGAAGGATGACAGCGGAACGGTTGACGCTCCGATCGGCAGACATCCTGTTGATCGCAAAAAAATGTGCGTCACGCAGAAGAACAGCAAGCAGGCGGTCACGCATTATCAAGTCATCGCCCGTTATCAGGGCTACACCCATATCCGATGTATCCTGGAAACGGGAAGGACCCATCAGATCAGGGTTCACATGGCTTATCTCGGACATCCCGTCGCGGGAGATCCCGTCTATGGCGTCAGGAGCGAGAAGGTGTCCTTTGCCGGTCAGTGTCTTCATGCGAGAAAAATAGGGTTTATTCACCCCTCAACAGGGGAGTATCTGGAGTTCAGCTCTGAGCTGCCGACTTATTTTGAGGAGTTCCTTTTCAGGCTCAGGAATATCACGGGATAATTTTTCAAAAAAGTTCTTGCATTCTACCGAGTGATATGATATAATACTTAAGAATTTGGTTCCGTCGTTCCAACGACGTGGTCAGATAACGGCGAAAGCCGCAATTTGAAACTGATAGTCCGCTGCCGTGGAAGGGTATGAATATCGGGTAAATAATTAGGAGGAATAAAAATGGACGCATTGAAAACAATTGCAGCCGAGTCAGTGAAGGAATCCACCCCTGAGTTCGGCATCGGTGATACTGTCAGAGTATCCGTAAAGATTCGCGAGGGCGACAGAGAGAGAACCCAGATGTTCGAGGGTACCGTGATCGCCAAGAGAGGCAGCGGTGTTGCAGAGACATTTACTGTAAGACGTGTTGCATACGGCGTAGGCGTAGAGAGAGTGTTCCCGCTTCATTCACCCAATGTGCAGGATGTAAAGGTTGTTCGCTACGGTAAGGTTCGCAGAAGCAAGCTTTATTATCTCCGTGACAGAGTTGGTAAGGCAGCCAAGGTTAAGGAACAGATTCGTAAGTAATTCTCGAATAATAGTTAAAGGGAACTTGCTTAAGTTCCCTTTTTTGTTGACTTTGAAGTAGGTGAAAAAATGAAAGAGACTCCACACAGATACAGCAATCAAAAACGTTCACCTGAAAATGTAGACCTTTCCATTGACATCAATCCCGAGCTCTACGCGGAATCGAAGGAGCAGGAATCGGGAAATGAAGCAATGCGAGCCTTGCTTGCCGCTGAGGAGGCAACCGACTACGCTGACAGAAAAGCGGGAAAGAAGGGCGCAAAGGGTTTTGTTGTCACCAGCTCAAACGGTGCTGTCTCGGGTGTTTATGACTGGGTGAAGTGCATTATTTTCGCGATTTCCATTGTAGTGATCTGTCTTACCTTTGTGTTCCGTCTGGTTGATGTCGAGGGTCATTCCATGAATGACACCCTGTTCACAAAGGACAAGGTCGTTGTAACCAGCCTGTTCTATCAGCCGAAGAATAATGATATCGTTGTCATTTCCCACGGCGCGGAATACAAAAAGCCCATCATCAAGCGCGTTATTGCCACCGAGGGTCAGACGCTGAAGCTGGACTATGAAAACGAGAAGATCATTGTTGACGGAATCGAGATCGACGAGCCGTATATCAAAGAATCAACCTTCTCGGGCTTCTATGGCAATATGACTCCTCCCGAGGTAATTCCCGAAGGGAAAGTATTCGTTCTCGGAGATAACAGAAGGATCTCTCTGGACAGCCGCACCACCGAAGTCGGTCTGATCGACGTCAAGGACGTCATCGGCAAGGCTCAGTTTGTCGCCTTCCCGTTTGACCATTTCGGCTATCTGTATTAACATATAAGATGTAAGGTCTATTTCTCTTGGAAGGAAATAGACCTTCTTTATTAAGAAGAGGTTTCAACATGAGTGAAATGCAAACCATCCAATGGTTCCCGGGTCATATGACCAAAACAAAAAGACAGATACAGGCGAATCTGAAGCTGGTTGACGCCGTGGCGGAGATCATTGACGCCCGTATCCCCGTCAGCAGCCGCAATCCCGATCTGGACAAGCTGATACAAAACAAACCACGCGTTATCCTGCTGAACAAGTGCGACATGGCAAACCGGACCGCCACGAAGATGTGGATAGATTACTACGCGGGGCAGGGGATTACCGCGATCGCGGTTGACTGCAAAAGCGGCAGAGGTCTCAATCAGTTCCCGAACGCGGTCAGCACCGTCATGCGTGAGAAGATCGAGAGGCTGAAATCCAAGGGTATGAAAAACCCCATGGTGCGCGTGATGATCGTGGGAATTCCCAATGTGGGAAAATCCTCGTTCATTAACCGTATTTCGGGGCAGAACCGCGCGAAGGTAGAGGACAGGCCCGGCGTAACGCGCGGCAACCAGTGGTTCACCATCAGCAAGAATCTGGAAATGCTGGATACCCCCGGTGTGCTCTGGCCGAAGTTCGATGACCGGATCGTCGGCGAGCATCTCGCTTTTACGGGAGCGGTAAAGGATCAGATTCTGGACGTTGAGCTGCTCGCGGTCCGTCTGCTGGATTTTCTCAGACGGCTGAAGCCTGCCGAGTTCGTCACACGTTTCAAGCTGGAGGAAACCGATCTGGATGAAACGGGATCCTATGAGCTGCTCCGGATCATCGGAAAAAAACGCGGAATGCTGATTTCGGGAGGAGAAATAGACACAGAGCGCGCGGCGGCGATGCTGCTCGATGAATTCAGAGCCGCGAAGCTCGGTAAGATCACAGTAGAAATGCCGAATGGGGTGCAGCGATGAACTGGCTGGAATATGAAGAAAAAGCGGCGCAAAAGGGCTTCCGCGCTGTTTGCGGCGTGGATGAGGCGGGAAGAGGTCCTCTCGCGGGTCCCGTTTACGCGGCGGCGGTCATTTTGCCGCAGGGAAAGATCATTGAGGGCGTCAACGATTCCAAAAAACTCAGCGAGAAAAAGAGAGAAGCTCTGTTTGAGGTAATAAAGGAGGAAGCCCTTTCATACGCTATAGCGTACGCGACCGTGGAGGAAATCGAGAGCATAAATATCCTCAACGCCACCATGCTCGCCATGAAACGCGCGGTGGAGGGCTTGGATGTCAGGGCGGATTACGCCATGATTGACGGCAACAGAATGCCCGGCTTATCCATCGGAGCGGAGTGTATCGTAAAGGGCGACGCGAAATCCATGTCAGTCGCCTGCGCCTCCATTTTGGCGAAGGTTTCCAGGGACAGGCTGCTCTATGAGTACGCAGAGGAGTTCCCGCAGTACGGATTTGACAAGCACAAGGGCTACGGAACAAAGCAGCACTGTGAGGCGCTGCTCCGATGCGGTCCCTGTAAATATCACAGAATGAGCTTTCTGGGAAAGATTCTCGGTAAAAAATGAAGCATAACACAAAAGTTATCGGCAATACAGGCGAGGAGTACGCTGTCGACTATCTGAAGAGGAACCGTTATGAGATTGTTGGCAGAAACTACCGCAAGCGTTTCGGGGAAATCGATATCATTGCCGAGAGGGACGGGACTTATATTTTTGTAGAGGTCAAAACGCGTCACTGCAATCCGCTTACACGGCCCTTTGAGGCGGTGGACAGGAGAAAACAGGAGAAAATCATCAGGACGGCATATTCCTATATTTATGAAAACCATCTGGAGGCGAATTACCGCTTTGATGTGTGCGAGGTGTTTGTGGAGCAGGATACCTTAAAGCTCGTCAGTCTCAATTACTTCGAAAACGCGTTTGCGGTGGAGGGCGATTATGGATATTTTTGATTTGCATTGCGACACCCTGTACAGGGCGGTAACGGAGGATATTTCCCTTGACTGTCCCGCGGCGGAGGTGCAGCTGAACCGGGACGCAGATTCCCGCAGGCTGCAGTGCTACGCCATCTGGATCCCTGATTCCTGCAGCGGGGAGGAGGCGGAGCGGCTGTTTGACGCCGCCTTTGAGCGGCTGAAAGCGGAGTGTAAAATCTGTCGGATACACCTGCTGCAGCGGGGGGAATCCCCGAGAGGGCAGTTTTTCCGAAACAAAAATACCGCCTGCTTCACAGTGGAAAACGCCGCCGCGCTGAACGGGAAGCTTCAGAATATTCAACGCTTTGCGGAGTGCGGTGTGAGGATGATGACGCTGACATGGAACGGAGCAAACTGCGTCGGAGATGGGGCGGATGTCGAAGACGCCAAGGGTCTGACGCCGTTCGGAAAAAACGCTCTCAGGGAGATGGAGCGCTGCGGTATAGCCGTTGATATTTCCCACGCCTCGCAGAAGCTGTTTTATGACATAGCGGAAAACGCGGAGAGACCGTTTGCCGCTTCACACTCCAATTCCTTCACGGTGACTCCGCACAGGCGCAATCTCACCGACGAACAGTTCCGGATCATCGCGGAGCGGGGCGGGATCGTCGGTATCAATTTCCATAACGCGTTTCTGAACCGGGTTCCCGAACGGGCAAGCGTCGGGGATATATTCCGTCATATCGAGCATTTCCTCTCGCTGGGAGGGGAAAACACCCTTTGCTTTGGCAGCGACTTTGACGGCGGCACCCTTCCGAAGGACATCAGGAATAGTCATATCTATTACAAGATTTACGAAAAAATGCTGCAAGAAAACTACAAAGAAGCTTTAATTCAAAATATTTTTTTCAATAACGCGCTTTATTTCTTCGAAAACTTTGACAATCGTCAAAATATGGTGTAAAATAAATTGTTGTTTAAAGCTTTTTGAAAGGAAGATGAAAATGTTGTATAACAGCACTCAGAACGCGGCGGAGACCGTATCGGCCGCGCAGGCAATTTCACAGGGTATCTCCAAGGATGGCGGTCTGTTTGTTCCGCAGGAGTTTCCCAAGTATGATGAGGCTGCTTTTCAGGCGCTTTTGAAGGAGGATTACCGGGGAAGAGCCAAGAAGGTCTTTGCTGACTTTCTGACGGACTTCACTCCCGAGGAGATCGGCGACTGCGTAGAAAAGGCGTACACCGCCGAGAAGTTCGGTTCGGACAATCCCGCGCCCATCGCCTATACCACACTCAACGGCAAGGCGCTGAACATCCTCGAGCTTTGGCACGGCCCCACCTGCGCCTTCAAGGATATGGCGCTGCAAATTCTTCCTCACCTGCTGACAAAATCACTCAAAAAGACTTACGACGGAAAAGACGCCGTTATCCTTGTTGCCACCTCAGGCGATACGGGCAAGGCGGCTCTGGAGGGCTTCAAGGATGTAGCCCACACGAAAATTATTGTATTCTATCCTGTAAACGGCGTCAGCCCCATGCAGAAGCACCAGATGAACACCCAGGAGGGTGAAAACGTAAAGGTTTGCGCCATCAAGGGTAATTTCGACGACGCGCAGACGGGTGTCAAGAAGATTTTCACCACCCCCGCGATCGCCGAGAAGCTCGAGGAGAACGATATGCTGTTCTCTTCCGCCAACTCCATCAACTGGGGCAGACTGCTTCCGCAGATCGTATATTACATTTCCGCTTACTGCGACCTTGTCAACGACGGCAAGATCGCTTTGGGCGACAAGATCAATGTCGTCGTTCCGACAGGCAACTTCGGCAATATTCTCGCGTCCTACTACGCGAGCCTGATGGGACTTCCCGTCAACAAGTTTATCTGCGCTTCCAACTCCAACAACGTGCTGACTGATTTCATCAACACGGGTGTATATGATAAAAACAGACATTTCTATACCACCATTTCCCCCTCGATGGATATTCTGGTATCCAGCAACCTTGAGAGATTGCTCTATAAGCTCTCCGGCAACAGTGACGCGGCCACCAAGGAGTGGATGACTGCGCTCAAGACCGAGGGAAAATATGAGGTGAGCGACGAAGTCAAGGCGTTCATGAAGGAGAAGTTCTTCGGCGGCTTCTGCGATGACGGCGCGACACAGTCCACCATCAATCAGCTTTTCAAGGAGACGCACTATCTCTGCGATACCCATACGGCGGTCGCGGTCAATGTTTACGAGCAGTATGTCACAAAGACAGGCGACGAGACCCCCGCGATCATCGCGTCCACAGCAAGCCCCTACAAGTTCTCCCGTTCCGTACTGGAGGCTGTCGCTCCCACCGCGGTACTTCCCGCGACAGAATTCGATATGGTGGATATGCTCCATGAGATTTCGGGAATGCCCGTTCCCGCTCCCCT
>ONSE01000114.1 GCA_900320415.1 uncultured Eubacteriales bacterium | reverse complement strand
TATTATTATGGGAATCTCTAATAATTCAATGTCGTGCAGAAGCGCGGAAGATTTATGGCAGAATATTGTCAAAGCTCCGCAGGAATAATGACGTATTTCAAGGAGCTTTGGCAAGATTATGCCGTGAAGATTCCGTGCTTATGCGCGGTAAGGAATTTTTAGAGGTTCCCTTATTTCACTACTGATATTTTGGATTTCACGGACGGTCTGAACAGCAGGCAGACAATCAGTGCCAGCACCAGCAAAGCGAAAATCAGTCCGGCGATATTCATGTTGCCTGTAAACGCGGAGCCGAACTGATATATCATCAGCGAAACCGCGTAGGCAAAGACGCACTGGTATGAAAGCGCGAACGCCGTCCATCGGGCGGAGTTCATCTCTCTGCGGATAGCGCTCATCGCCGCGAAGCAGGGCGCGCAGAGAAGATTGAACGCAAGGAACGAATATGCCGCGACGCGCGTCATTCCGATGAAATCGAGCACACCGAACACGCCCACAATCTCTTCCTTTGCCATCAGTCCCATGATAGTGGCGACGGCAGCAGTGGAATTGCCGAAACCGACGGGAATGAAAATCCACTGAATGGCACTGCCGATAACACCCAGAATACTGTCGGCAAGTCCCATATTGAGTGAGAAGCCGAACGCGCCGTCTGTCCAGCCGAAATGCGAGCCTGCCCAGACCGCTACGGAGGCGATCAGAATCACGCTGCCCGCCTTTTTGATAAACGACCATCCTCTGTCCCACATTGAGCGCAGCACATTGCTGACGGTCGGGAGGTGATAAGCGGGAAGCTCCATCACAAAGGGAGCAGGGTCGCCCGCGAACATCTTTGACTTTTTGAGCATGAGCCCCGATACGACGATGGACGCCATACCGAGGAAGTAAGCGCTGGGCGCTACCCACCAGGTGCCGCCGAAGAGGGCGGCGGAGATCATGGAGATCACCGGCAGCTTGGCGCCGCAGGGAATGAATGTCGTCGTCATGATGGTCATGCGGCGGTCGCGCTCATTCTCGATGGTACGCGACGCCATGATGCCGGGAACGCCGCAGCCCGTGCCGATCAGCATGGGGATAAACGACTTTCCGGAAAGGCCGAACTTGCGGAAGAGTCTGTCCATCACGAAGGCGATACGCGCCATATAGCCGCAGCTCTCGAGGAAGGCGAGAAACAGGAACAGCACCAGCATCTGCGGCAAAAAGCCCAGTACCGAGCCGACACCGCCGATAATTCCGTTCACGATCAGACCCTTCAGCCAGTCGGCGCAGCGAACCGCGTCCAGACCGCTTGTCACGAGCGCGGGAATCCCCGGTACCCAGATACCGTAATCCGCCGGATCGGGAGCACCCTCCAGAATCGGCGCGACAGCCTCGGTAAAGCTGACGCCGAAGGAATCCACCGCGTTTCCGTACAATTCATAGTGTCCGCAGAAATCCGCGTAGCTCGGATCCTCGGCGTAGAAATCATCCGCCAGCATCTTTGCGGCAACGGTTTGTCCTTTGCTGAGGCGCTCCTCCTCCGCGGCTGCTTTGAGCAGCATCTCTCCGATGTCTTTTCTGGTAAACAGCTCCGCGGCGCCGTACGCCTCGTTGTCGGCGCTGTATTCCGCGTCGCCGACGGTGAACAAATGCCAGCCGTCGCCGAACACACCCTCGTTCATCCAGTTTGTGAAGGCTGTGCCGACGGTGGTGATGGATACATAATAGACCATCACCATGACAAGGGCGAAAATAGGCAGCGCGAGAAAACGGTTGGTAACCACCCTGTCGATTTTGTCCGAGACAGTAAGCTGCCCCTTGTTTTTCTTGAAATAGCAGCCGTCGAGAATGGAGGTGATGTAATTATACCGCTCGTTGGTGATAATGCTCTCGGCGTCGTCATCCAGCTCCTTCTCCGCGTTACGAATGTCGCGCTCCACGTGGCTGAGCGTTTTTTCGGGCAGCGAGAGCTTTTCCAGTACCTTTTCGTCGCGCTCAAAAATCTTGATCGCGTACCAGCGCTGCTGCTCCTCGGGCAGGTCGTGAACGACCGCCTCCTCGATGTGCGCCAGCGCGTGCTCCACCGCTCCGCTGAAGCTGTGACGGGGCACGGTCTTTTCTCCGTGCGCGGCGCGTATCGCCATCTCCGCCGCCTCGTCGATCCCCGTCATTTTAAGGGCGGAAATCTCCACCACCCTGCATCCCAGCGCGCGCGACAGCTCCTCAATGCGGATCTCGTCGCCGTTCTTCTTGACAACGTCCATCATGTTGATGGCAACCACCACAGGAATGCCCAGTTCCGTGAGCTGGGTGGTGAGGTAAAGGTTCCTCTCCAGATTTGTGCCGTCAACTATATTGAGGATCGCGTCCGGGCGCTCCTCAACCAGGTAGTTTCTTGCGACAACCTCCTCCAGCGTATAGGGCGAAAGCGAATAGATGCCGGGAAGGTCTGTCACAATAACATCGCTGTCCTTTTTCAGCTTGCCCTCTTTTTTCTCCACGGTGACACCCGGCCAGTTGCCCACGAACTGATTCGAGCCCGTGAGCACGTTAAACAGCGTGGTTTTACCGCAGTTCGGATTGCCCGCGAGGGCGATTTTGATACTCATGTATGCTTCCTTTCTATACCTTTGAAAACAAAGGCGGTTACTCTACTTCGATCATCTCCGCGTCCGCCTTGCGCAGCGAAAGCTCATATCCCCTGACAGTTACTTCAATCGGGTCACCCAGAGGCGCCACCTTGCGGACAGTGATCTCAACGCCCTTGGTGATGCCCATGTCCATGATTCTGCGTCTGACGGGACCCTCGCCGTTCAGTCTCTTAACTCTGACGGATTCTCCGATCTTAACGTTTTTCAGTGTGTTCATACGCTTTTCCCCCTAATCCGTAATGAATCGCCTGCCAGACGGTTTTGCTGTTTTACCGCCTTATTATTTGATATGCGGCTCTCCGGGGTCTGCAAAGCAATCTTCATCTGCCCGGCGTTTTTTAATTAGCTTTTGCTAACTTATTTTGGAAACAAAAGTTAGACC
>ONSE01000166.1 GCA_900320415.1 uncultured Eubacteriales bacterium | reverse complement strand
CCAATAGTAACGCTGACGGCATGACGGCAGAACACCAACATTCGTTGCCGCACAGATGTATGTTGGCAAATAAGCATAGACAAGGAGAACTCTATCTGCTATAATAGTGACAAATCGGTTTGGCGGTCATATCCGCCCCGACGAACAATCCGCCCGGCAGCAGGGCTCCCGAGAGAGCGTGCCGCCGCGGTTGAACAGGAGCAGCGTATGTATTATCTGATTAAGGAGACCCTGACAGAGGCGGACAGGCGGCAGCCCGAGGCGTCGGACGCGCAGTTTGTCGCGGTTCTCACTTGTGAGGAGTGGGAAACGGAGAAGGACGGCTTTGACATGGGAATTGACATGGAGCCCAGCTTTTCGGATATCCACTCCACCAAAGCCGAGGTCAATTATGATTCTCTGACGGGCAGCTTCATGGTCCCGAACAGGGAAGGGCTCTCGCGCCGCAGCAAGCGCTTTTCCTTTGCGCTTGACGAGAAGGGCATTGTCTTTATTGATGACAGCGGCGCGGCACAAAGCATTATCGCGGAGATCCAAAAAACGAGAAAGTGGAGGCTGCCGAGTCTGGAGCGTTTTCTATATGATTTTCTCGAGCAGATCGTCCGCTCTGACCGCGACCTGCTGGAGCGGTACGACCGCGAGCTGGATGAAATGGAGATCGCCATCGTCAGAGAGGAGTCGGAAGTGACCCTCGAGCGTGTCAATGACATCCGCAGTGAGCTGCGTGTGCTGCGGACGCATTATGAGCAGCTTCTTGATTTCAGCCAGGAGCTGGAGGAAAATGAGAATAACTTTTTCCGTCACGATAACCTGCGCTATTTCCGCCTGTTTATCAACCGGATAGAGCGGCTGAGGGACACGACGGTAGCGATAGGCGATCACGCCGCCCAGATTCGGGATATTTATAAATCCCATCTGGATATCAAGCAGAACCGCATCATGACGGTGCTGACGATCGTGACGACTATTTTTATGCCGCTGACGCTGATCGCGGGCTGGTACGGGATGAATTTCAGATTTATGCCCGAGCTGGAAACGGAGTGGGGGTATCCGATCATCATTATCGTGAGCGTTCTGATCGTTCTGGGCAGTCTGTTGTTCTTCAAGAAGAAAAAATGGTTATAAAGACACCGTTCGGCGGTGCCGTCATCAAAAGGGAAGGTGTTATCATTGGCAAGGAAGGTTCCCAAAAGGTATACGTTGGGCGAGGAAATATTCAGCTCGGTCACCCACGGCGTGGGAGGACTGCTTTCCGTCGGAGGAACAGCGGTTCTGATTGTCCTCGCCGCCATCTGCAGTGACGCGTGGTCGGTGGTCGGCTGCTCGATTTTCGGAGCGAGCCTGATCATTCTCTACTGCATGAGCACGCTCTACCACGCGATCACCAATCCGAGGGCGAAGAGCTTTTTCAGGATCATGGATCACAATACGATTTTCTTCCTGATCGCGGGGACGTATACCCCCATCACGATATCCATACTCCGCGGCGCGATCGGCTGGGTGCTGTTCGGCGTTGTCTGGGGAGCGGCGGTGATAGGGATCGTGCTCAATTCGATCGATCTGGAGCGGTTCCGCAAGCCCTCGGTGGTGTGCTACATCGCGATGGGGTGGGTCGTCATTTTCGCGATTCAGCCGCTTCTCCGCGTCATGAACGCGTGGAGTCTCTGGCTTTTGGTCGGCGGAGGCGTTTTCTACACGGTCGGCGTCATTTTTTACGCGATCAAGAGAGTGAGGTATTTCCATTCCATCTGGCACATTTTCACTCTTGCGGGAAGCGTTTGTCATTATTTTTCAATTTTGATCGCGGTTGTGAACCGCTGACCGGCGGAGGGGATGTCCCTCCGCTTTTTTTGCGCCGCGAAATATCGAGATGTGGCAGTTTTGCTTGAAAAATGCACAAAACTATGATATAATGAAAACTAATTTAGTGCATAAATAATCATTTCTGAACATTTGTGCGAAAAGCAGAAAAAGCGGGTGAGGGTATGAAGCTGTTGATGATACACGCGTGGAACGAGGAGGAGATGTCCTACCGCGGGCGTTTTTCGGGAATGCTGTCCTATCCGTCGATGACGCTGGCGGTTCTGTACTCGCTCGTTCCGAAGGGGCTTTTCGAGCGCGTTGACACCATCGACGAGAACTCTGCGAGGGTGGAGTATGACAGGGAGCGCTATGATCTGGTGATGATTTCGTTTGAGACCTCGTCCGCCCTGACAGCGTACCGCCACTGTGACGAGTTCCGCAGGCGCGGCTCCTATGTCGCCGTCGGAGGCTATCATCCCACCGCCATGAAGGAGGAGGCGCTGCAGCACGCCGATACCGTGATTGCGGGGCCGGCGGAGAACTCTGTGCCGAAATTCCTGCGTGATTTCGCGGAGGGTCACCCCGAGGATTACTACCGTGACTACAACGTGTGCATGGCGGATCACCCGATCCCCGCGCGGGAGATCACCACGAAAAAACACACGCTCGGCATTCCTGCCGTGATAGCCGACCGCGGCTGCTTTAATAACTGCCGCTACTGTTCCATGAGGACGATGTGGCGCAGCGACCCGCGTCCTGTCGAGGGTGTGATCGAGGAGCTGAAGGGACTGAAAAGCCGGCTCGTGATATTCTATGACCCGAATTTCTTCGGGAAGCGCGAGTATGCGCTCAGGCTGATGCGCGCCATGAAGCCGCTGAAAAAGCTCTGGGCGTGCAACGCCACCGCCGATTTCGGCTATGACGAGGAGCTGATGTGCGAAGCCTACGAGAGCGGCTGCCGCGGCGTATTGATCGGGCTGGAGTCCATGAGCAGCTCCTCGCTCGGCGACGCGGGCAAGAGCTTCCGTCAGGCGGACAAATACAAGGAGATCGTGGACAATATCCACGCGCACGGCATCGCGATCAACGGCTGCTTCGTCCTCGGCTTTGACAGCGACACCGAGGAGGAGCTGAGGGCGCTTCCCGAGCGTGTTGATGCTCTCGGTCTGGATCTGTGCCGTTTTGCGGTGCTGACGCCCTATCCGGGAACAAGGCTCTACAGCGACCTTGACAGGGAGGGCAGGCTGATCACGAAGGAATGGAGCCGCTACAACCAGCACAACGCGGTGTTTACCCCCGCAAACATGACAGCCGACAGGCTCAATGAGATATACCGCGAGGTGTGGAAGCGCTCGTTTGAATGGAAGCGAATATTCCAACGCATGAGAGTGTCGCCGTGGCGTCACAAGCCTTATGTTTTCATCCTCCTCGGAGCGAACATGGGTTTCAAATTCCTCGGCATTGACAAGAAATACAGGAAGAACAAAGCGCGTAAAATGAAATGAAGATAGCAGTAATCCGACTGAATATGTTCGAGCGCATCAGCTCGGACGCAATGAAGCCGATTTTGTTCGGCATCCTGAAAAGCCTGACTCCCGGGAGGTTTGAGATAGAATTTTACGACGAGCGGACAGACAGGCTGCCCGAGAGCCTTGACGCGGATGTCATCGCCTTTTCGGTGGAGACCTTCACCGCGAAGCGGGCGTATATCATGGCGAAGAAGTACCGCACATCAGCCAATATAATCGCGATGGGCGGTTTTCACGCGAGCGTGATGGCGGATGAAATGCTGCGCTACGCGGACACCGTACTGGTCGGTGACGCGGAGGGGACGTGGGAGCGGTTCCTCACGGACTGTGAAAAGGGAATGCCGAAGAGAAAGTATACCGCGGACGAGAGCACGCCTTTGACGCCGCTTTTTGACGACGGCGCGACATACAGGCACCGCTACTACGGGATCGGCGTCCATCAGCTCTCGCGGGGCTGCAAGTTCCACTGCGGCTTCTGTTCGATCAAAACCATGTACCGATGCGTCCGCAGAAAGCCCGTTGAGATGATCGTGCGCGAGCTTTCCGCTGCGAAGGAGAAGATCATTTTCTTCGCAGACGACAACATCTTTTATGACCGTGACTCCGCCGTGGAGCTGTTCAGGGCGCTGGAGCCGCTGAAAAAGAAATGGGCGTGCCAGATCAGCATGGACGCGGCGCGCGATGACGAGCTGCTGCGGCTGATGAAGCGATCGGGCTGCTTTCTGGTGCTGATGGGCTTTGAGAGCCTGAGCCGCGAGAGCCTTCGGGAGATGCACAAGGCGGCGAACCTCGCGTCCGATTATGACGCGCTGATAAAAAACATTTACCGTCACGGGCTGCTGATTTACGGAACGTTTGTGCTCGGCTGCGACGGCGACGGGGCGGACGTGTTTGAGAAAACCTACGACTTCGCGGTCAGGAACAAGATCGCCGTGACCAATTTCAATCCGCTGATCCCCATGCCGGGGACGGAGGTCTACGAGCGGATGGAGCGCGAGGGCAGACTGCGCTACCGCAAATGGTGGCTGTCCGACACCTACCGTTACGGCGAGACCGCCTTCCTGCCGAAGCATATGTCACCCGAGGAGCTGCAGAACGGCTGTCTGAAAATGCGGACGGAGTTCTACTCCCTCGGCTGTATTTTCAGGCGGCTGTTCGGGAACCGCCGCAACTTCCTGCCGCTGAACTTTTTTGTGTTCATGGCGGCAAATCTTATTTCACGAAAAGAAATAAAAAAGAAACAAGGTCAATTGCTGGGAGGTGTGCTCGGTGAAGCTGACGCTGATTAAACCGAATATCGGGCGCAGGGAGCACAGCCTGTACGTGGACGAGGGACGGATGGAGCCGCTGCCGCTGGGCATTTTGGCGGCACTGACGCCCCCGGAAATCGAAGTCGTGATGTACGACGACCGCATGGAGCCGATTCCCTACGATGAGCCGACGGATCTTGTTGCGATCACGGTCGAGACCTTCACCGCGCGGCGCGCCTACGAAATCAGCGCGGAGTACCGCAGGAGAGGCGTGCGCGTCGTGATGGGCGGAATGCACGCCAAGCTGATTCCCGAGGAGGTCGCGCTGCACTGCGACAGCGTGATCATCGGCGACGCGGAGCCAGTCTGGGCGCGGATGTGCGGGGATTTCAGGGCGGGAAAACTCAGGGAACGCTATACCGCCGCGCAGCCGCTCTGTCCGCAGGAGGGCGTCATCGCGCGGAGGGATATCTTCGAGGGGAAGGGCTACCTGCCGATAACGCTTTTACAGTTTTCGCGCGGCTGCTCCCACAAATGCAGCTTCTGCGCCTCCTCGGTCTACTTCGGGGCAAGGCATTTCTGCCGTCCCGTCGAAGAGGTGGTGAGGGAAATCAAATCCCAGAAGCGCAGGCTGCTGTTTTTCGTCGATGACAACATCGTATGCAACCGCGCCAAGGCAAAGGAGCTGTTCCGCGCGCTGATCCCGCTGAAGGTGCGCTGGGTCAGCCAGGGAAGCATGGATATGCTCGCCGATGAAGAGCTGATGCGGCTGATGGTGAAAAGCGGCTGCCTCGGTCTGGTCATCGGCTTTGAGAGCATTTCGCCGCAGTGCATCAGCGAGATGAAAAAATACACCAACAAACGCGCGTCGGGCGAGATGTACGCGCGGGAGATCGCCGAGCTGCGCAGGTGGGGTCTGCAGACCTGGGCGGCGTTTACCGTCGGACACGACGGCGACACGATGGCATCCATCCGCGCCACCTGCGATTTCGCGATCCGCAGCAAATTCACCTTTGCCGCCTTCAATATTCTCATGCCGTATCCCAATACGCCGCTCTATGAGCGGCTGGAGCGCGAGGGAAGGCTGCTCTATGACGGCAGGTGGTGGCTGCACGAGGACTACCGCTTCAACTACGCGAGCATCGTGCCGAAAAACATGACGGCGGACGAGCTGACGGAGATTTCCTTTGACTGCCGCCGCCGCTTCAACAGCGCGCGCTCGATTTTCACCCGCGCGCTGGAGCCTCACACCAATCTGCGGACGCCGTACCGATTTATGACATATTTACTGTATAATCCGCTCTTCCGCAAGGAGGTCTTCAAAAAGCAGGGACTGCGGTTCGGGCTGGAGCAATCGAAAGGAGAGAACCAATGAAGGGCAGGGTCATTCCGATAAAGGAAGCCGCCGCGGAAGATGTTGACGCGATGTTTGCGCTGATGGACGAATTCTATGACAACATGGACAGAGCCGTGTTTGAGCAGGATTTTTACGAGAAGGATTACTGCATCATTCTGCGCAATGACGAGGGAAGGATCGTCGGCTTCACCACACAAAAGGTGATGTCCGTGACTGTGGAAGGCAGAGAGATCCACGGGATGTTTTCGGGCGACACGATCATCCACAGGGACTACTGGGGAGACACCGAGCTGTTTCGCGTCTGGGCGCAGTTCTGGTTCCCTTTCGCCGAGCGGTATGACGAGTTCTACTGGTTCCTGATTTGCAAGGGCTACAAGACCTACCGCATTCTGCCGCTGTTCTGGAAGGAGTTCTATCCGAATTACAAAACCGAAACACCCGCATATGAAAAGAAGATCATTGACGCCTACGGTTCCCTGCTCTATCCCGGCGAGTACAACCCCCGTACGGGCGTGATGGAATATAAACACGTCAAGGACAGGCTCAGGGAGGGCGTCGCCGACATTGACGACAGACGCATGAAAAACAAGGACGTCGCGTTTTTTCACGCCGTCAATCCGCGCCACGCAGACGGAAACGATCTTGCCTGTCTGGCGAAAATTGACCGTTCGCTGCTGAGAAGGCGGACGGAGGAGCTTTTGTTCCGATGATATCCTGCAGGCTTCTCAACGGCGCGTGCCGCCTGCTCTGCGGCGGCGAGTACAGGAGGTTCCGCACTGTCAGCGATCCCGAAGGAGCGCAGCGGGACTATCTGATCAGACTCCTCAAAAAAAACGCCGCGACCGTTTACGGAAGGCGGTACGGCTTTGGTGCCATAGAGGATTACAGGTCTTTCGCGGAAAAGGTGCCGCTCACGAGGTATGAGGATTATGAAGCGTACATTGCCGCGATTGCCGACGGCGCGGAGAATATCCTGACAGCCGAAAGGGTGCTGCTGTTCGAGCCGACGAGCGGATCCTCGGGCGGCAAAAAGCTGATCCCCTACACCGCCTCGCTCAAGGAGGAGTTTCAGCGCGGCATCAAGCCGTGGCTGTACGATATCTACACCAACGTAAGGGGCGTGTCGGGAGGAAAGAGCTACTGGTCGATCACTCCCGTGACGGCAGGAAAAAACCTGACGAAGGGAGGGCTTCCGATTGGCTTCGAGGAGGATTCCGCCTATTTCGGACGGATGGAGCAGTCGCTCGTGAATCGGGTGTTTGCGGTGGACGGGAGTGTCAAATTCTCCGGGAGCATGGACGCGTTCTGGAAGGAAACGGCAGGGCAGCTCTTGCAGTGCAGGGAGCTTAGTCTCATTTCCGTCTGGAACCCCACCTTCCTTTCGCTTCTTTGCGGCCATATTGTTCGTGATTTTGATTCCGTAAAAGAAAAATTATCCTCCTCCCGCGCGAGGGAGGTTTACGGCGGTTTATGTGACAACCGCTTTGACCGCGTGTTCCCGCATCTGAAAATCATCAGCTGCTGGGCGGACGGGAGCGCCGCCGCAGACGCGGCAGAGCTGCAAAAGCTCTTTCCGGCGGTCTATCTCCAGCCGAAGGGACTGCTCGCGACCGAGTATTTCGCCTCGTTTCCGCTGGTCGGGGAGAAGGGCGGCAGGCTGAGCGTCAACTCCCATTTCTTTGAATTCATGCGGGAGGACGGCGCGGTCGTGACTGTCGGCGGTCTGGAGAAGGGCGAGTATGAGCTGATCGTCACGACGGGCGGCGGACTTTACCGCTACAGGACGGGCGATGTGATCGAGGTCCTGGAAGCTTTTCCCGATTCGCCGCCGCGTATCCGTTTTCTGAGGAGAAGCGGCATCTCCAGCGATTTGCGCGGCGAGAAACTGACGGATGATTTTGTGCGCGCGGTCTGCGAACGGCTCGGGATCGCCGAACGGTTCTGCCTCCTCGCCCCCGAGGGAGAGGGCTATGTTCTCTACACCTCGGACGAAACCGTCACGGGCGGACAGCTCGACGCCGCCCTGCGCGAGAGCTACCATTACAACTACTGCCGCGAGCTGGGGCAGCTTGAGGCGGCAAGGGTAGTCAGGGTGGCGGAAAACTCCCGTGAGAGATATCTGAGACGCTGTGTCGGTGAGGGTATGCGCCTCGGTGACATAAAACCCGCGTATCTCAGCCGCAGGGGCGGCTGGTACGCTTGCTTTGAAACAGGTGAAACAAGATGAAGATAGCACTTTTGGCGCCCGCGGGCGCCATGCACCGATATTCGGGCAGCTTCGGCAAATCGCTGCACTACGCGCCGCTGACGCTCACGACCCTTGCCTCTCTGGTGCCCGAGGAGGCGGAAGCGGAGATCACAATTTACGACGAAACGGCGGGGAAGATACCGCTCGACATCGAAGCCGATTTAATGGGCATCACCTGCATCACGGGAACCGCGCCGCGCTGCTATGCTTTTGCCGATTACTACCGCAGCAGGGGAGTCACCGTGTTTATGGGCGGCGTGCATCCGTCTATGCTACCCGGGGAGGCTGCGCGGCACGCCGATGTTGTTTTCACCGGTTTTTCGGAGCAGACCCTTCCGCAGTTTATCCGCGACTACATGAGCGGCAGCTACAAAAGTCTGTACGCGCAGAACTGCGATTTTTCGATTGAGAACAGGCCGCTCCCTCGCCGCGACCTGCTCAACAAAAAGCGCTACATCACGATCAACACCGTCGAGGCGATACGCGGCTGCTGTCACCGCTGCAGCTTCTGCGCCTATCCCGCTGCGTTCGGTCACCCTGTCTATAAGCGCCCCGTGAAGGAGGTCATCGCGGAAATCGAAGCCCTGCACTCGCGCCATGTTCTCTTTCCCGACGTGAACCTGATTGCCGACAGAGCCTACGCGATAGAGTTGTTTACCGCGATGATTCCGCTGAAGCTCATGTGGGTGGGTCTTGTCACCTCGGCGGTGGGGATTGACGACGAGCTGATCACCGTGTTCCGCAAGAGCGGCTGCAAGGGTCTGCTGATCGGATTTGAGTCCATCACACAGGAGTCGCAGCAGTACATTCATAAGGGCGTCAACAGGGTGGACGGCTACATCGACCTGATGAAGCGCCTGCACGACAACGGGATTCTGGTGCAGGGCTGCTTTGCGTTCGGCGGCGACGAGGAGGACACGAGCGTGTTTGAGAGAACCGTCGAGACTGTGATCAAGGCAAAGATCGATTTGCCGCGCTATTCCATCCTCACTCCGTTTCCGCGCACGGAGCTGTACGCGCAGCTCGAGCGGGAGGGACGCATCACGGAGCGCAACTGGGCGATGTACGACGTCCAGCACTGCGTGTTTCAACCGAAGAAAATGACGAAGGAGCAGCTCGAGGAGGGGACTGACCTCGCGTGGCGGCTGACCTATTCCGCGGGAAATCTGGTGAAGCGGCTCACGCCCCTGCGGCGCAGCCCGTGGCTCTCGATCCCGCTGAATCTCGGATACAAGGGTTACGCCGACAAGTGGCACAAGTTCACCCGCGAGGTGATGTGCGACAACTCGGATATCCCCGTTCCCTCGGAGAACTGATATGAAGATTACGTTTATCCTGCCCGCCATCGGCAAAAAGCGCGGGCAAAAATATATCGGCACATGGAAAATGGAGCCGCTGACCATCGCGGTGCTCAAGGCGCTCACGCCCGAAGATGTGGAGACCGAATTCTTTGACGACAGGATCGAGCTGCCCGACTATGAAACGCAAACCGACCTTGTCTGCATTACGGTCGAGACCTACACCGCCAAGCGCAGCTACCGCATTGCGGCTCGGTTCAGAGAGAGAGGAATACCCGTAGTGATGGGCGGCTACCACGCGACCATCTGTCCCGAGGAGACGGAGCAGTACTGCGACAGCGTCATTGTAGGAAACGCCGAGAGCGTCTGGGGGACCATGCTCGCCGAGGCAGCGGCGGGAAAGCTGCGGAAACGCTATACCGGCGGCATCGGCACCTACGGCGTGCGTCCCGACAAGAGTATTTTTAGCGGGAAGAAGTATCTCCCCGTGTCGCTGGTGGAGACGGGCCGCGGCTGCAATCACAGCTGTGAGTTCTGTTCCATTTCCCGTTTTTACGACAGTCACTACCACGCGCGCCGCCACGAGCTGATCGAGGCGGATATCCTCTCGTCGAGGTATAAATATTTCTTTCTGGTGGACGACAACCTCGTCGCGAACCGAAAGAACGCGCTCGAGCTGTTCCGCCGCATCGAGCCGATGCGTATCAAGTGGGCGGGACAGGGCACTCTGTCGATGGCAAAGGATCCCGAGCTGCTCAGGGCGATGAAGAAGAGCGGCTGCGAGATCATTCTGATCGGCTTTGAGAGTCTGGACAGGGAAAACCTGAGGCAGATGAACAAGTCGTTCAACTACGCCCTCGGCGAGCGCGACGAGCTGGTAAAGCGCGTTCACGACGCGGGCATCGGCATCTACGCAACCTTCGTGTTCGGTTACGACAACGACGACGAGGGAACCGTCGCGCAGGCGCTGGAGTTCTCGAAAAAGCACAATTTTTACACCGCCGCGTTCAATCACCTGCTGCCGTTTCCGAATACGCGGCTCTATGACCGCCTCAAAGACGAGGGCAGGCTGCTCTACGACAAGTGGTGGCTCGCGGACGGCTACAACTACGGCGAGCTGTCGTTCGCACCGAGGAAAATCTCTCCCGAACAGCTCAGCAAGGCGTGCCGCGACGCGAGAAAGGAGTTCTCGTCGTTCGGTACGGTCATGAGCCGCGGCTTTGCCTCACTCGGACGGACAAGTCCGCTGCTGTGGGGGCTGTTCTGGGGCATGAACCTGCGCATCGGCGGCGAGGTAGACCAAAAAATGAACGTGCCGATAGGAGAAAATCTTGATGAGTTTCCAAAGTAAGCAGTACGGAAAATACCTCCTGCGTCTGGCGCGGCCCGACGATAACGACGGTATCCGCGCGATATTTGAGAGCGGCAGCTTCGCGGGCGGTCTGAATGTGCAGTTTTTGCGCGGAGAGAGACCGCTTTCCTCATTTGAGGCGGACGGCGGCAGGGCATATATCCTCGTTGCGGAGGACACGGAAGCCCAAAGACTGATCGCGGTCGGAGGCGCTGTGGTGCGCACGGAATATCTCAGCGGCGCACCGTCGGAGTGCGCCTACCTGACAGGCTTGAAGATCCATCAGGATTACCGCGGCAGGCTTTCGTTCATCTCACGCGCCTACGGCTTCATGGGTGAGATGGTGTCGGACTGCGCCGCGACCTATACGACCATTCTCGACGGCAACACGGGCGTGAGGAAAATGCTGGAAAAACGGCGGAAAAATATGCCCGAGTACCATTATCTCGGACACTACACGACCTTCTGTCTCGGCCGCGGCAAAAAGCTGATGGAGGTGGAGAAAAACGTCACCGACGGCTTTGATACGCTTCTGAAAACGCATTTTTCAAAAAAAGACCTGACACCCTGCCGACCCGATTACAGGGGCTTTGGCAGAAAGGATTTTTACTCTGTCCGCGGCAGCGACGGAGAAATAGCTGCCTGCTGTTTTATCGGCGACCAGAGCGCGACGAAGTATTACAAAATGTGCTCCTACGGCGGGGTTTACAGGCTTGCCTCGCACCTCCCCACCGCGCTGTTCGGTTATCCGGCATTTCCAAAGGAGGGGGAGAGGATCATCAGCGGCGTGATTTCCTATCTCTACGTGCGCGGCAAAGACGCCTCCCTGTGCAAAAGCTTCCTGCTGTCCGCCGCGCGTGCCAGCGGTTTTCCGCTGCTTTTGTGGGGCGGCTTTGACGGCGACCCTCTCTGCGAGGCAGTGGGCAGACTGAAAACCGTAAAATACGGCAGCCGACTCTATGAGGTGCTGTGGAACGGCAGCGCCGCCGGCAGGATCAGCGGCAAAATCGGCATGGAGGCGGCATTGCTTTAGGCGATGAAACAGAAAAAACAGCAGCTCCGATCGGGGCTGCTGTTTGTTATTTCAAGCGGTTGTTTGATTATTTGCTCAGATCCAGGCTGCGGATGGTCTTTCTCAGGTTGAGAACGCTTCCGGGGTTGACGCTCAGCTCGTCAAGACCCATGCGCAGGAAGGTTTCTGTCAGCGCGGTGTCGGCGCCCAGCTCTCCGCAGATGCCGACCCAGCAGTCGTGCTTGTGGGCGGACTTGACAGTCTGCTCGATCATGCGGAGCACGGCTGGATGGTGCGGATCGTAGAACGGGTCGAGCTTGGGATTCTGACGGTCGATCGCCAGCGTGTACTGCGTGAGGTCGTTGGTGCCGATG
>ONSE01000113.1 GCA_900320415.1 uncultured Eubacteriales bacterium | reverse complement strand
TGTGGCCTGTATTAAAATCGTCGTAGGGACTCTCCTCGCGCTTGGGAAAGCCCGAGATGCCGTCCTTGAGACGCAGAGTATCAAATTTTTCAAATCTGCCCGTCAGCAGCTTGTGGGTGTAGCTCTGGTGACCGACGTCCCAGACGATACTGTCCTTCGGGAAATGAAAGCTGCGGTGAAGCGCCACCGTCAGCTCAACAACACCCAGGTTCGGGGAAAGATGTCCCCCGTTGACAGAAACTACCTCGACGAGCTTCTCCCGGATCTCGGCGCACAGAGCGGGGATCTCCTTCTCGGGGATTCGCTTGACGTCCTTGGGAGAATGAATTGCGGGGAGGTACTTATACTCGTTCATACCAATTCCGTTCCTATAGTTCTATAATAGAATTATTTTGTTCTTCTTGCCAGGTCCAGCGCAAACTGTCTGAGCGCCGCGGTGTCCGCCTCAAACGAGTCGAGCGCTTTGATCGCCTGACTCGTCAGCTCGTCCACCAGCGCGCGGCATTTCTCAATGCCGAGAAGGGAAACATAGGTGCTTTTGCTGTTTTCACTGTCGCTTCCGACGGGCTTTCCCAGTTCCTCGTCAGAGGACGTCCAATCGAGTATATCGTCCTGAATCTGGAACGCCACGCCGATGCTCTCGCCGTAGAGCGCGGCGGCGCGGAGTCTGTCCTCCGAAGCGTCCGCGGCGACGCAGCCGAGCTCACACGCCGCCTGTATCAGGCAGGCGGTTTTCTTCTCGTCCATCTCGCGGAGCACCTCGATCGGGGCATTGGTGTTTTCGCTCTTGAGGTCGATCACCTGACCGCCCACCATTCCTGTCGCGCCCGCGTATTTCGCGAGCTTCTTCGCGGCAAGGCGGCAGGCTTTGTCGCTTGTCAGGGACGCCGTTCTGTCGTCCGCGAGGGTTTCGAAGGCGAGGGTGAGCAGCGCGTCCCCCGCGAGAAGGGCAATATCCTCTCCGTAGACCTTGTGGTTGGAGGGCTTGCCGCGCCGCAGGTCGTCGTCGTCCATGCAGGGAAGGTCATCGTGAATCAGCGAATAGGTGTGGATCATCTCCACAGCGCAGGCAAACGGCGTCGCCGCCGCCGCGCTTCCGCCGCAAAGCCGGCAGAATTCCAGCACCAGACGCGGGCGGACCCTCTTTCCTCCCGCCTCCAGACTGTAGCGCATCGCCTCTATCAGCACACCCTCACGGCAGTCCGCGCCGGGCAGGCAGGCATAGAGCGCGTTTTCAAATGACTCGAGCCAATCACTCATTGCTCCTCTTCCCTCTTTTCTATAATACGTTTATGTATTTCGGTGATCTGTCCCTTGTAGGCGTCCAGTTCCTTCACGCAGAAGCGCAGCAGCTCGCACGCCTGCGCGTACAGCTCCATGCTCTCCGCGAGGGAGAGGCTCTTGTCCTCCAGCTTTCTGACGGTCTCGTCCAGCTTTTGGTTCGCCTGTTCAAAGGTCATCTTGTTGTCCATTCTGTTCCTCCAAGCCGTCCGCGTATTCCAGCAGACGCTGTATTCTGTGGTTGGCGCCGCTGCGGCTGATGGGGACGGACAGATTCGCGCCCAGATCGCGCAGTGACATCTCGGGATTCTCCAGTCTGAGCAGGGCGATCTCCCTCAGATCATCGGGCAGACTGTCCAGTCCCCTGCTGCGCCTGATTTTCTCGATTGCCCCGAGCTGCCTGGCGGCTGCCGAGGCGACCTTGTCGATATTCGCCAGCTCGCCGTTAATGCGGCGGTTGACATTATTGCGCACCTGCTTGACCGCCTTGGTGCCCATGATCTCCATCGCCTGTATCGGCGCGCCGATATAGGTGAGCAGGTCGCAGATCTGCTCGCTGCCCTTGAAATAAACGATGTGGTTTCCGTTGCGGACAACGGTTTTGGGGGTGAACTCGCACTCGGTCACCTCGCGCAGGATCTTGCAGAGATCCACGGCGAGATTCTTGAACGGAACGCAGAATTCCGCGTGATAGCTCTTCATCGGATCCGAAACGGAACCGCAGCTGAGAAACACGCCCCTGACAAACGCCGCCGAAAGCTCCTCGCTCGACACGTTCGCGCGGTTGACGCGCAGGGTGACCTCCCTGCCGCTGTGGCCGAACGAGTGATAAACCTTGCGGCACTCCTCCGAATCGATCAGCAGGATCTTGTAGAGCTTCGCCTCTCCCGATTTCGGGCTGAGAGCGGTCTGCTTCTCGATGATCGGCATAAAAAGATTCTGTAAAAGAAAGGTAACGCGGCGGCCCGCGTGTACGCTTTCTGTGGTAAATACGATTTTATCCTCACGGAAGGTCCTGCCGAAGAGCAGCATCCCGTATAGCTCCGCACGGAGCGTTTCACGGTCAAAGCTCTCCTTGAGGCAAAGCTCCCTCTTGACTTCTGACGAAAAGGACATGACGCACCTATCTGTTCACATCTCTGTGCTGCAAAACACAGCGGTAGCCCAGCTCCCGGAAGTGCTCGTCAAAGGTGCGGGCGAGCGTGACGCTGCGGTGATGACCGCCTGTGCAGCCGACGCCGACCACCAGCTCGCTCTTGCCCTCCTTGAGGTACAGCGGCACGGAATAGTCGAGCAGCGCCATCGCGTGATCGATAAAGCCCTGCGTCTCCTTGCAGCCGAGCACGTAGTCCCTGACCTCACGGTTCAGTCCCGTCAGCGGCTTGAGCTCGGGGATGTAGAACGGATTGGGCAGACAGCGCACATCAAATACAACGTCCGCCTCACGCGGGATCCCGTGCTTGAAGCCGAAGGACATGAAGGTCAGCGTGATACCCTGGGAGGCATCCTCCAGAAACATCGACATCACGCGCTCCCGCAGCTGCTTGTTGGACATATATGTAGTGTCCACATTGTAGTCCGCGAGACGCTTGACAGGCACCATCAGCGCCTTCTCAAACTCCACGGCGTCCGCGACAGAGCCGTCCTTGAGACGCTCCGCCAGCGGATGCTTGCGCCTTGTTTCCTTGTAACGGATGATGAGCGTGTCGGTCTTGGCATCAAAAAAGAGCACCTTGACATCGCTGCAGGCGTTTTTCAGCTCCTCGATATCCAACGCCATCTGCTTGTAGTTTTCGTTGCCGCGCACATCCACTACCACCGCGACGCGCTTCATGCTCTCGTCGCTGGAGCTGCGGCAGAGATTGTATAGAGTGGCGAGTAATGAGGCGGGAATGTTGTCGACACAGTAATAGCCGATATCCTCCAGCACGTGCAGCGCTGTGGTCTTGCCTGCTCCCGACATTCCCGATATGATGACAAATTCCATGGGTACTCCTTTGCTTTGATGAGTCGTATATTTCTGCTATAGAATAATCAGTTCACATTCCAATGTATATCCCGTTTTTTCGGCAACCTCGGTCTGCACCTCGCGGATGAGCGACTTGACGTCATGAGCGGTTGCCCCGCCCTTGTTGATAATGAAGCCCGCGTGCTTTTCGCTGACCTGCGCGCCGCCGTGGCTCGCTCCCTTCAGACCGCACTGCTCGATCAGCGCGCCCGCGAAGGCTCCCTCGGGACGCTTGAACACGCTGCCCGCGCTGGGATACTCCAGCGGCTGCTTTTCGGTTCTCCTGCCGAGATAATCGTCCATTTTCGCGCGGATATCATCGGGCGCGCCGCTCTTCATTTTGAGCGTGACTCCCGTGATAATGCACTGATTGCGGCGGTATACGCTTGTGCGGTAGCCGAAATCAAGAGCGTCCTTCTCGGTTCTGCCGATATTGCCTTCCTTGTCCATGTGGGAAACGCTGTAGACAACGTCCTTCATCTCTCCTCCGTAGGCTCCCGCGTTCATAAACACCGCGCCTCCGACAGAGCCCGGGATGCCCCAGGCAAACTCCAGACCCGTCAGTCCGCAGTTGAGAGCGAACTTGCACAGCGACGCGAGGGTCGCGCCCGCTCCGCAGTAGATGGTGGTATCATCAACCAGCGAAATCCTGCGGAAGTCGCCGTCAAGACGGATCACCACGCCGCGGAAGCCGTCGTCACTCGCGAGAACATTGCTGCCGTTGCCGAGGATCATGTAGTTGATATCGGAATCCCTGCACTCCTTGAGAATGGCGCTGAGCTTGCTGAGGGTCGTCACCTTTATGTAGGTATCCGCGGTGCCGCCGATACGGAAGGTGGTATGCTTGCTGAGAGGCTCGTTCTTGCGCGCCTCACAGTCCAGGATGCTTGCCAGGTTATAGATAATATCTGATCTGTCCATATGCTTTCCTCTCTGCCGGCGGGAAGAAAGTTACTCCCACCGATCCATAATTTTCTTTTGTGGTTC
>ONSE01000152.1 GCA_900320415.1 uncultured Eubacteriales bacterium | reverse complement strand
TGAAAGCAACCCCTCCAATGTTATCAAAAACGCTGCATGGCCGGGACTCCCGATGACTCTCGACAGCGCGACGGGCTACTACAAGATTTCCGTGCCCGACAACCTCAAGAACGGACAGGTCATCTTCAGCGGCTCCAACGGCAGATATCCTGCCGACAGCCTGCCGGGTATGCAGATCGGCGGACAGAGCCACCTGTTTGACGCGAACTACTCGTGGACGGTTTACTCACCGCCTGCTCCGACGACACAGCCTGTGACCCAGCCTGTGACCCAGAAGCCCACCGAGGCTCCGACCACCAAGCCGGTCGTCGTGAAGAAGCTTTTGATCGGCGACGTCAACCTCGACGGTCAGATCAACATCGTTGACGCGACGGCGGTTCAGAGACACATCGTTGAGATCGCCCTCCTCACCGGCGACGGCCTGATTGCGGCGGACACCAACGGCGACGGCTTTTACAACATCAAGGACGTAACCGCGATCCAGTACTACGCGGCGTCCAGCTCCATCGGCGCGGGCAACTGCGGCAAATATACCTCATAAGTGAATCAAATGATTATTTTGCGGCGCAGGCTTATGCCTGCGCCGCTTACTTTTGAGAGGGGAGGAGAGTTCAGGGCGCTTCCGTCAGATCCGCGGATTGCTGAAACCAAAAGCGGCTCCCGATCATCGGGAGCCGCAGCGTATTTTCTTCTGTTTGATTTTTTACTCCGCCGTCTCGACCTCGTATTCCCTGACGTTGAGGACGGTTTCACCGTCGATCTGCAGGGCGACAGGGCGGTCAAATTCGACCTTGACGCGCTTGCCGACGATGGTGGCGACGATGTCTGTTTTCTTGACGTGCTCGCCCTTGAAAATCGAGGGGAACGCCGCAAGGGTGCCAAGCTTGCCCTTGCCGTACATCACCATGACGGTGACGGTTCTCTCGGGGTTGAGCCTGTCCTGGTCGGGCGCGGCGTACATTCCGCCGCCGTAGCACCTGCCGTTCATGGTGGGAGCCAGCCACGCCTTCTCAAAGGTGTAGAGCTTGCCGTCCACCGTCACGCTCGCGTTGGTGGGCTTGTAGTGGAAAAGCAGTCCCTTGATGGCGATGGAGGTGTAGTTGATCGGCTTGCTGCCGTTTTTGGCGCGCTGTTGGTCGCCGACCTCGCAGCAGTAGCCGTCGATGCCGTAGCCGATGCCGTTGATGAATTTGCGCGTCATGCCGTTGACCTTGACGACAGGCAGCCTGCGCAGGTACTTATTGATCATCATCGGGGCGTCGTCGGCGCCCTTGCCGATGTCCGTCCAGAAGTCGTTGCCCGTGCCCGTGGGATAGTAGTAAACGGGGTTGTCCACCGCGTCGCAGTCGATCTCGTTGATCAGAAAATTGAGCGTGCCGTCGCCGCCGCAGACCACGACCTCGTCGTCCGCCTCCAGCGCCGTGAAAAGCTCGGCGTAGGTGTCAAACTCGTTGACCTCCTTGTACACCAGTTCCTTCGTCGTCCAGATGTCCTTGATGCGGAACGCGCCCTGCGCGCCCTGTCCGTTGTTTGCCTTCTTGTTGTAAAGAACATAGGTTTTCATGCTTGTCTGCCCTCCAGATTATTCAGCATCATTTGGGCGATTTTGTCGCCGAGGACGTTGGTTTTCACGCCCTTTATCTCCTCGCAGGACAGCACGCCGACGATGTCCATCTCGATGTCGCTGCGCTTCCGCGGAAAGTTTTTTTGGATCTCATAGGTTCCCCTGACGGTCATCACCACGATCGGCACCTCCGCCTTCTGGGCGATCTTGAACACCGCCGTGTGAAAGGGCAGCAGTCCCTCGCCGTAGTTGCGCGTTCCCTCGGGATAGACCGCCACCGAGGCGACGTCGTCGCGGATCAGTCCGATGGCGCGCTGTATCGTCTTGAGCGCCCTGCGCGGATTCTCGCGGTCGATCGGCATGAAGCAGCAGCGGTGGATGATCCTGCCAAAGACCGGCACCTTAAAATTCTCGGGCTTTGAAATAAAGGAGAGGTTCTCCTTCGCGAAGCTGTGCCACGTCAGGATCGGGTCGAACTTGGAGCGGTGGTTGCAGACGAGCAAAAACCGTCCCTTTGGCAGTTTGTCCCTGCCCGTCACCTTGATGCGGATGCGCAGCAGCCGCACCGCGATGGCGGTCGAGCTGTTGAGCAGGAACCGAAAATAGCGGCTGTCGCGGTTGTATTCCCTGTTCATGCGGACGAAAATCAGCCCGTTGAGAAAGAGAAACACAAAATAGAGCGGTAAAAAGGCGACCGCCGCGATTACCACCCAGAAAATGATCCAAAATATTATACTGCCCATAGCGCACCACTCTCATTATATCATCGTTAACCACATATATTATAATCATTTTTTGTCGAAACGTCAATCTTTTCAACCGAATTGTCAAAAATATGTAGGGGATAGAAGGAGATTTTGTCGATTCTACCGCGAGAAAAAAGGCGGCTGCCCTTTTGGAGCCGCCGCCGCTGTCAGTTGGAAGCAATCAGAATTTGTCGATGACCTCCGCCGCGAACATCTGGATCAGCGTCGCGTCGGAGATGTCGATTTTGCCGTCGCGGTTCACGTCGCCGCGGATCAGGGTTTCATTCTCCTGAACGCCATCCACAAGATCCTGCATGAGCTTGAATTTCCTATACGAATAACCAAAGCTGTAGAGACGTTCCGTCACCTCGTCCTTTGTGACGGGATAGGTGTCAAACAGGCTTTGCACGTACTCGGGGGTGATCCTGTCAGGCTCGTACAGAACAGCCTCTACCTCGCCCGCGACATATTCGACGTCAGGGTTGCGTGACGGGCCGATTTTGTCGAGATCGACGCCGCTCTTCGCGATAACCGCCTCGATCTCATTGTCCTCCATTTTCAGCGCGTGACCGGCGTCATAGACGACCTGCTCGGCGGTTTTCTCCGTGTATTCGACCGCGTAGATCAGCCGCTCGGAGTCGTCTCCGGTGATGAAGCGAAGGAGCGTATCGCCCGCAGTTTCACCCTTCCACAGCGATGTGCCCAGGACGACGCCCAAGCTGTTGATTTCGAAGGGCTGACCGTAGGTTTCGGGGTCGGCGTCCGCCCAGCAGACGCGGTAGGTGCCGGAGCTGCCGGAGCTGCCTGAGCTTCCGGAGGTGCCGTAATGGTACTCGTTAAAGATGTTGATGGTTTCTCCTGTCAGGTAAGCGAGATCGCCCACAAGGCTCGTGTCAAAAATCAGGTTGCAGGTCATCGTGCCCCGGTCGTCTGTGAAGATAACGCCGTACTGCATATCGTCGTCGAGAGTGACGCTCTTTTCCGCAAAATCAAACGACCAGACGCCGTTTCCTTCGTCGGTCATTTTG
>ONSE01000252.1 GCA_900320415.1 uncultured Eubacteriales bacterium | reverse complement strand
TAGCGGGGACCTACTCCCTCAATCTTTCCCGCGTAAAGAGGAGAGCGGTGGATGTTTTCCAGTATGATCTGTTTGGTCTTATCATTTGTCCAGCTGATGTGGCAGTCAACCTTGTTCTCGCCGAGGCTCTCCGTCTCATAGGAGAACGGCTGCGGCGGATCGTCGCCCTTCTGCACCTCCAGTTCGGAGAAGTCGATCGACCGGCGCAGCACACGGGCGGGGGTTCCCGTCTTGAAGCGGCGGAGAGGAAGTCCCAGCTCCTTTAAGCTCCTGCCCAGCTTCGTCGCGGGGAAGATGCCGTCGGGACCGCTCTCGTAGCTGACCTCGCCGACAAAGATCCTTCCGCCAAGGTAGGTGCCTGTCGCGATGACCACTGTCCTGCAGTGAAAAACTGCGAGCATCTGCGTGGTCAGGTCGTAGCCCTCGTCCGTTTTTTGTATGTCGATAATCTCCGCCTGGCGCAGCTCAAGATTCTCCTGCAGCTCCAGCTTGTGCTTCATCGTCTCCGCGTATTTGCGCCTGTCGATCTGCGCGCGGAGAGAATGCACCGCGGGACCCTTTCCGCGGTTGAGCATACGGGATTGTAAAAAGCATTCATCCGCGGTCTTTCCCATCTCGCCGCCGAGAGCGTCCAGCTCGCGCACAAGATGTCCCTTTGCCGTTCCTCCGATGGAGGGGTTGCAGGGACAGTTGCCCACGGCGTCCATATTGATCGTAAAGATAGCGGTGCGGCAGCCGAGACGGGCGGCGGCAAGCGCGGCTTCGATGCCGGCGTGTCCCGCGCCGATCACCGCTACATCATATTCACCTGCAAAGTATGTCATACCATCATTCCTGTTCTGTTATTTACCGACGCAGAAGTTATGGAACACTCTGTCAATAACCTCGTCGCCTGTTTTCTCGCCGGTCATCTCGAGCAGCTCGGAAATCGCGTCCTCGAGAGAAACCGTCACCGCGTCAAACGTCATTCCCGACGCAAGTGCCTCTCTCGCCTCCCTGACTGACGCGAGAGCATTTCTTACATTCGCTCGCTGCCTCTCATTCGAAAGGATTCCCTCGCTGGGGTTCAGCTTGTCGGTGCCCGCGATTTTCTCCACCGCGCCGACGATGGCTTCTCTGCCCTCTCCCTTGGCGGCGGAGATGTAGATAATATTCCGTACCTTCTCCCGTACCTGAGCGATATCGAGTTTGGTTTCCAGATCTGTCTTATTGATGATCGCGATGGACGGGATCCTCGCCGCCAGATCAAGCAGCTCAAAATCATCCCCGTCCAGCTCGCGGCTGTTGTCAAAGACCGCAAGAAGAAGTCCGCATTGATCGAGCCGCTGTCTCGCGCGGTCAACGCCGATTTTCTCCACCGCGTCGTCAGTCTCTCTCAGACCCGCGGTATCGCTGAGACGGAGCAGCACATCTCCGACCAGAACGGTGTCCTCCACCACGTCGCGCGTCGTGCCCGGGATATCCGTCACGATACTTTTCTCATAGCCCGATAGGAGATTCATCAGCGAGCTTTTTCCGACGTTCGGTCTGCCCGCGATGACGGTGTCGATTCCCTGCTTGACCGCCTGCCCCATGTCATAGGTGCTCAGCAGATGCTCCAGCGCGGCAACCGCTTTGTCACAGGCGGAGAAAATCATCTCATCCGTCACCTCGGCGATGTCCTCCTCAGGATAATCCGCCCAGGCGGAGAGGTGCGCCGTTACGGAAAGAAGACCGTCCTTCACTTCGTTGATTTTTTTGCGCAGCGCGCCTTCCTTGACCGAAAGCGCAGACCGCGCGGCGCTCCTGCTTTTCGCACTGATAATATCCATCACTGATTCCGCCTCGGTGAGGTCGAGCTTTCCGTTGAGAAAAGCGCGCTTGGTGAACTCTCCCGCCTCGGCAGGCTTCGCGCCTGCCTCGAGAACGGCGCGGAGCACCTGGCGCGTAATATATACGCCGCCGTGACAGGACAGCTCCACGACATTTTCACCCGTGTAGCTGTGAGGCGCGCGGAACACCAGAGCGACACATTCGTCGAGCTTTTCGTTTTCATATATAATACTGCCGTAGGCGGCGGTGTAGCCCTTCATGCCGGCGAGCTTTTTTCCGTTGATATTTTTGAATACATTGTCGGCAATTTCAATTGCCCTGTCACCCGAGATGCGGATGACGCCGATGCCGCCCTCTCCCTGTGCGGTACTGATGGCGGCGATAGTTACATTCTGATAGTTCATAGTAGTTCGTTATCTTTTTCAATATAAATAGTTGTGACGGATGGCGGTCAGGGAAAAGAGCAAAACACGTTTCAATTATTTACATCGCATCTCTGACCGCTTTTTCCCTACCAATGGGATTGACAACAGTCTGATGAACGCCTGT
>ONSE01000112.1 GCA_900320415.1 uncultured Eubacteriales bacterium | reverse complement strand
GCCGCTCATCTCAGCGATGGTGTTGACAACAGTCTCGTTAAGACCGAGGTTAAGAATTGTATCCATCATACCGGGCATGGAAGCTCTCGCGCCCGAACGAACGGAAACAAGGAGCGGGTTCTCCTTGTCGCCGAACTTCTTGCCGGTGATCTCTTCCATCTTGCCGATGTACTCGTTGATCTGGTCCTGAATCTCGTCGTTGATCTTCTTGCCGTCCTCATAGTACTGTGTGCAAGCTTCTGTCGTAATGGTGAAGCCCTGAGGTACGGGCAGACCCATACCTGTCATCTCGGCGAGGTTCGCGCCCTTACCGCCAAGCAGCTCACGCATATTTGCGTTACCCTCTGAGAAAAGGTATACCCATTTGTTTGCCATTGGAAATCTCCTCCTAATGAAAAATATATGGCTGTGGCAAAATTGCCCAAAGGCATTCGTGCCAACACATATGCCTACAGTGTATTATACCAAATTTCGGGAAAAATAGCTATAACTTTTTGAAATTTTATCTTCTAAAAAACAGTACTAAATTTTATTAATATTGTATAAATCGTTTAAAATAAAAAAGGGTGGGGATTTTTTGCCGATTTCACTTGAATTTTCGGGGTTTATGCGATAATATTAATGTATAAATGTATACAGGAGCGTGACAATGTGGATGGTTTTCCCGCTTTGCACGCTTTTTACAACTAAAATTAAGGTGGTAGCATATGAGCAACTGCGCGATTATTCTCGCGGGCGGCGAGGGCAAGCGGATGAAATCCGACAAGCCCAAAACCCTTTCTCCCGTGCTGGGAAAGCCCATGCTTCTTTGGGTGATCACGGCGCTGAGAAACGCGGGCATCGACGACATCTGCGTCGTCAAGGGATTCAAAAAGGAATGTGTGGAGGAGTTTCTGGCGGGGCTTGATTTCCCCGTGGAGAGCGTCTTTCAGGCGGAGCGCCTCGGCACGGGTCACGCCGTGATGATGGCGAAGGACTTTCTGCAGGCGCACGACGGCAACGTCGTGATCCTCAACGGCGACGCTCCCTTCATGATGAGCGAAACCATCCGCAATTCCCTCAGGCAGCACACGGAGACAGCAAGCGCCGCGACGGTCATTTCCGCGAGGGTGGACGACCCGACGGGCTACGGCAGGATCGTCAGGGACGAAAACGGCGGACTGAGCGCGATCGTGGAGCAGAAGGACGCGGACGAGGAGACGCTGAAGATCAGCGAGGTCAACTCGGGCGGCTTCTGGTTTGACTGCAAGCTGCTGCTCAGCGTGCTTGACAGGATCAGGAGCGACAATAAGGCAGGGGAGTATTACCTGCCCGACGCCATCAAGCTGCTGCTGTCCGACGGTCAGACCGTCGGCGCCTACACCGCCGAATGCAGCGATGCGGTGCTCGGCGCGAACGACCCCGCCCAGCTCGAGGAGCTGAACAGGATCGCGAGGGAAAAGGGCTACAGCTGTTAACAGGCGAAACATCGCGCGGCAGCGCGTGACGGAAATATAGAGGATAAAAGAGAAAGAGGAGTTAGACACATGAATTTTCACGGCAAAGACATCAAAATCTTCGCAGGCAATTCAAACGTTGACGTAGCTCAGGGCATCGCGGGCTGTCTGGGTCTGCAGCTCGGCAAGAGCGACTGCACTCACTTTTCCGACGGCGAAATCGCGGTTTCGCTCAATGAGTCGGTAAGAGGCAGCGACTGCTTCATCGTGCAGTCCACCTGCACTCCCGTCAACGACAATCTCATGGAAATGCTCATTATGATTGACGCCATGAAGCGCGCCTCGGCGGCGAGGATCACCGCCGTAATGCCCTACTTCGGCTATGCCAGACAGGACAGAAAGGCAAAGGCGAGAGATCCGATTTCCGCCAAGCTCTGCGCCGACATCATCACGACGGCGGGCGCCGACAGAGTGCTCACCATGGACCTGCACGCCAACCAGATTCAGGGTTTCTTCAATATCCCTGTTGACCACCTCCACGGCGCCGGCATCCTCGCCCACCATGTGAAGGAAAAGATCGGCGGCAATGTTGACGACTACATCGTTGTTTCCCCCGACCTCGGCTCGGTGACACGTTCCAGAAACTTCGCTTCCAAAATCGGCACCGGTCTCGCGATCATCGACAAGCGCAGACCCAAGGCGAATGTGTGCGAGGTAATGAACATCATCGGCGACGCCAGAGGCAAGAAGGTGATCCTCGTTGACGATATGATCGACACCGCCGGCACCCTCTGCAACGCCGCGAACGCGATCGTGGAAAAGGGCGGCGCGACAGAGGTTTACGCCTGCGCGACCCACGCGGTGCTTTCGGGTCCCGCGATCGAGAGAATCAAAAACAGCGCCATCAAGGAGGTCATCCTCCTCGACACCGTGCCCGTTCCCGAGGAGAAGATGATCGACAAGTTCACCATTCTTCCCACGGCTCCCGTATTTGCCGAGGCGATCGCGAGGATCTACAACGACAAGCCCTTCACGGCGGCGTTCAACTGATCGCGGATAAAGGGCGCTGTGCTTTTGCGGCAGTCAGCGCGATCCGACCGTTTTCGCGCGGCGGATGTGATAGTATCTGAATAGACGAAATGCAGGCGGACTTTTCAAAAGTCCGCCCTATTTCACGTGAACGATAATCGAATCAATACAGGGAACCTCTAAAAAATCCCTACAGAAAGAGCAGAATATGTTTGGAAAGAAAGCAGCAGGGGGCGTTGAGTTCCTGATCGTCGGACTCGGCAACCCCGATAAAAAGTACGAAAACACCCGCCACAACTGCGGCTGGATGGCGGTGGACTACCTTGCGGACAAGCTGGGCTGCAGGGTCAGCAAAATCAAATTCAAGAGCTTTGTCGGTGAGTGCCGTATCGGAAACAGCCGCGCGCTGCTGATGAAGCCGACCACCTACATGAACAACAGCGGTCAGGCGGTGGTCGAGGCGATGAATTTCTACAAGCTGCCGCCCGAGAATGTCATTGTGATATTTGACGACATCTCGCTGGATGTGGGCAAAATGCGCATCCGTCAGAAGGGCAGCGACGGCGGCCAGAAGGGTATGCGCAGCATTATTTATCTCAGCGGCAGCGACGCCTTCCCGCGCGTCAAGATCGGCATCGGCGCGAAGCCCTCTCCCGACTGGGACCTCGCGGACTGGGTGCTCTCGCGCTTCTCAAAGGACGAGGGAAAGCAGCTGGAGCAGATGTTTGAAAACGCGGCGGCGGCGGTGGAGCTGATCGTTGAGGGCAGGATCGACCGCGCCATGAACCTCTACAACTGACGGAGGCGCGATGAAGAAGGATTTTTCGCGGCGTCTGCAGATGATCGACACCCTGCGCGGCTTCGCGCTGCTCAATATGGTGCTCTTCCATTTCTTCTATGACATCTTTATGGTGTACGGGCTTGACCCGAAGTGGAGCCTGCACATTGGCACGATCGTGTGGGAGCGGTTCATCTGCGTGAGCTTCATTCTGCTCTCGGGCGTGTCGCTGCACTTTTCAAAGCACGCCTACAGGCGCGGACTGATCGTCAATGCCTGCGGCCTCCTGGTGACCCTCGTCACCGCGGTCGCCATGCCCGGGCAGGCGGTGTGGTTCGGCGTGCTCAATCTGATCGGCTGCTCCATGCTCATCGGGCGGCTCTGTCAGCCCGTCCTCGACAAAATCGATCCCTTTGCCGGGGCGGCGGCGTCTCTCGCGCTTTTCGCCGTGTTCTACGGCGTGCCCGAGCGCTACATCGGCTTCTTCGCTGTCAAGCTTCTCACGGTGCCCGGCTCCTTCTATCAGTTCCGGTACGCCGCCTTCCTCGGCTTTCCGTCCGAGGGGTTCCGATCGTCGGACTATTTCCCGATGATTCCATGGATTTTTATGTTTCTCCTCGGCTGTTTCCTGTGGCACATCGTGCGCAGGCTCCGGGCGGAGGAGCTTTTTCGCAGAGGTCTGCGCCCGCTCAGCTTTTTGGGCAGACACAGCCTTGTGATCTATCTCGCGCATCAGCCTGTGCTGATGGGCGTCTGCGTTCTGCTGTTTGACGTGATGGGACTGCGCTGACGGGGAACGCTTTTGAAAACACACCACCAACCACTGCTATTTTTCGACTGATAACCATGACAATGAATTTTATTTCCGAGGCAATGCGCGGCACCGCGCCGTTTCAGAGCCTCCAACGCAACTTAAAAACAGGACGCTCGCTCTGCGTTTCGGGACTCTCCGCCGTCTGCAAGGCTGACGTGATCTTCTCCCTGCAGAGCGGCAGAGAAACGCCGTCGCTCGTGATCGCGGCGGACGAAAAGGAAGCCCAGACCCTGTGCAACGACCTCTGCTGCATGGGGCTTCGCGCGCTGGTTTATCCCGTCAGGGACTACAACTTCCTCGACTTCAAGGGCGTGTCCCATGAGTATGAGCACGCGCGGCTCAAGGTTCTCCTCAAAATCATGGAGGAGGAGTGCGACGTTGTGATCTCCTGCATCGACGCCGCCTCCCAGCTCACCGTGCCGCAGGACGTCCTGGCGGATTCGGTGCTCTCGATGTGGGAGGGCAAGACCCTCGATCTGGAGCACGCCGTGCGCACCCTGACGCTGCTGGGCTATGAGCGGTTCGACGCCGTGGAGGGCAGCGGACAGTTCTCTCTGCGCGGCGGTATCCTCGATTTCTTCATGCCCGACGCGGAGCATCCCGTGAGGGCGGAGTTCTGGGGAGACGAGATCACCGACCTGAGCTATTTTGATTTGGAGACCCAGCGGCGCTTCCGGAAGGCGGGCAGGATCCGCCTGACGCCCTCGACGGAAATCATTATTGACGACCGCGAAGCCCTCGCGGACAAGATCGTACATAAGGCGGGGCTGCTGCGCGGAAAGGGCGTCGCCAAGGCGCGGGAAAAAATCTACGCCGAGGCGGAGCTGCTCCGCACGGGGGCGGCGCTGAGCAACGCGGATAAGTTCATCGGGCAGATCTATGACAAGCCCGAGTGCCTGTTTGATTATTTCAGCCGCGAGTCGCTCTGCTTCCTCTCGGAATTCAGCAACATCCGCGACAGGGGCAAGTCGATGGACTTCCAGAACGCGGAGCTGCTGAAGCAGGGCATTGCCGACGGCTTTCTCTGCCGCGGCTTTGACCGTTTCACCCTGACCTTCAACGAATGCATGGAGCGCTTCGCCGCACATGGCGTGATCCTTCTCGAGAGCTTTGTCCACGGCAGCATCGAGCTGAAGCTCGCGGAAATCATTACCTTCAACGTCCGCCAGCTCACCTCCTGGACGGGCTCCTATAAACAGCTCACCGAGGATCTGCGCGGCATGGTCACGCCCGACAGCAGCGGCGTGATCCTCGCGGGCACCGAAAAGGCGGCGAAAAACCTCGCGGAGAACCTCCGCGCCGACGGCTATGACGCGGAGTATGTCACCTCTCTGAAAAAGGCCGCCGCGGGCAGGCTCTATGTGATGACGGGCGCGCTGAGCGCGGGCTTTGAGCTGACGAAGGAGAAATTCTTCGTCATCACCTACGGCCATAACTCCTACCGCCCCGAGAAAAAGCGCCGCCGCCGCAGGAAGGAGGGGCAGGATATCTACAGCCTCTCGGAGCTGACGGCGGGCGACTATGTGGTTCACAGCGTCCACGGCATCGGAGTGTTCAGCGGCATCCGCAAGATCGACACCCACGGGATCGTCAAGGACTACATCAAGATCGACTACGCCAAGGGCGACGCGCTCTATGTGCCCGTCACCCAGCTCGACATGGTCGCGAAGTACATCGGCCCGCAGGAGAGCAGCCGCGTCAAGCTCAGCCGCCTCGGCTCGGGAGACTGGCAGAAGGCAAAGGCGAAGGTCAAGACCTCGGTCAAGGACATCGCCAAGGAGCTGATCGCGCTCTATTCGGCGCGCATGAAGGCGAAGGGCTACGCCTTTTCGGGCGACAACGAGTGGCAGCGCGACTTTGAGGCGGCGTTTGAGTACGAGGAAACGCCCGACCAGCTCTCATGCATCCGCGATATCAAGCGTGACATGGAGCGCAGCGTTCCGATGGACAGGCTGCTCTGCGGCGACGTCGGCTTCGGCAAGACCGAGGTCGCGCTGCGCGCGGCGTTCAAGTGCGTATCCGATTCCAAGCAGTGCGCCCTGCTCTGCCCGACCACCATCCTCGCGTGGCAGCACTACCAGACCGTTACCAAGCGGTTCGAGGGCTATCCCATCCGCGTGGAGCTGCTCTCGCGCTTCAAAACCGCCAAGCAGCAGAAGGAGATCATCGAGGCGGTCAAGCGCGGACAGGTGGAAATGGTCATCGGCACCCACCGCCTCGTGCAGAAGGACGTGCAGTTCCGCGACCTCGGCCTCGCGATCATCGACGAGGAGCAGCGCTTCGGCGTGGCGCAGAAGGAGCGCTTCAAGGAGCTCGTCAGGAATGTGGACGTTCTCACGCTTTCCGCGACGCCGATTCCGCGCACCCTCAATATGGCGATGAGCGGCCTGCGCGACATGAGCGTCATCGAGGAAGCCCCCATGAACCGCCAGCCCGTGCAGACCTATGTGCTCGAACACGACAACGCCGTGATCTACGAGGCGATCCGCCGCGAAATGCGCCGCGGCGGTCAGGTGTTCTACCTGCACAACAACGTCGAGACCATCTCCGCCTGCGCCGCGCGCATCCAGGAGGCGGTTCCCGACGCGAAAATCGCCATCGGCCACGGCAAAATGAAGGAGAATGAGCTCAGCGAGGTGTGGCGCGCCATGCTTGCGCAGGAGGTAGACGTCCTCGTCTGCACCACTATTATAGAAACGGGCGTCGATCTGCCCAACGCCAACACACTGATTATAGAAAACGCCGACTGCATGGGGCTTTCACAGCTCCACCAGCTGCGCGGCCGCGTCGGCAGAAGCGCACGCCGCGCCTACGCCTACTTCACCTTCCGCCGCAGCAAGGTGCTCACCGAGATCCAGCAGAAGCGTCTTGCCGCCATCCGCGAGTATACCGAGTTCGGCAGCGGCTTCAAAATCGCCATGCGTGACCTGGAGCTGCGCGGCGCGGGCAACATCATGGGCGCCCAGCAGCACGGACATATGGAAAGCGTCGGCTATGATATGTATTTAAAACTCCTCGGGGAGGCTGTCAGCGAGGAGAAGGGAGAGAAGAAAACCTCCGCCGATCTCGATTGTCTGATCGACATCTCCGTTGACGCCCACATTCCCGAATACTATGTGGAGAGCCTTACCCTGCGTCTGGACGTCTACCGCCGCATCGCGGATATCCGCACCAACGAGGACGCCGACGATGTGAGGGCTGAGCTGCGCGACCGCTTCGGCGAGATCCCCGTATCCGTGCTGGGGCTGATCGAGATCGCGCTGATACGCAACAGGGCGAACGCGACGGGCGTGTATGAGATCCGTCAGAATGACAGCACCCTGCTGCTCTATGTCAAGGAGCTGAAATCGCCCGCCGTGGCGGATCTGCTGATTTCCCTCAACGGCAAGGCGAAGCTCAACGCGGGCGCGAAGCCGTTTGTGTCCGTGGCCTGTCCCGCGGGAGAGGATTCCGTGGGGGTTCTGAAGCGGATTTTCCGCGTAAAATGACAGATGGGAACCTCTAAAAATTCCTTACCGCGCATAAGCACGAAATCTTCACGGCATAATTTTACCAAAACTCCTTGAAATACGTCAGTATTCCTGCGGAGTTTTGACAACATTCTGCCATAAATCTTCCGCACTTCTGCACGACATTGAATTATTAGAGAT
>ONSE01000217.1 GCA_900320415.1 uncultured Eubacteriales bacterium | reverse complement strand
TGAGGAGGGCGTCAACTGGGAGACCGTCGAGGTGGATGACGAGGAAGTCACCCATTACAAGTTCCTCAGATTCCTCGGAGAGGGGAGATACAAGGCTATCAATAATGCAAGTCTTGTAACCAACCTTGACCCGATCTCTTACCGTGACAGCAATACTAAGAAGGCTGTGACCTGCAACGGTTCCAAGACAAGCGGTCTTGACACAAATGCCGACACCAAGAGAGTGTTTGTTACCGCGACCTTTGATGTTTTGGATTGGTCGGGTTCCGCAAACGTCAATCTGAAGGTCAGGACGCTGGGTATGCGTCAGAAGGATATTCCCGCAAGCTCCCCGCAGTATGTCGAGCCGATATGCCTTGTCTTTACTGTGGGCGGGGTGACAACTGTTGATGATTCACTCTCCATACCCTCCTACGCTTCCACCCTGTATGTGGAAGACAGCTCCCTGAGCATTATCGGCAGCAAGGTCAATCTGACCGAAAGTATCTCTCTGCTGCCCTGTGTTCCCGTAAGCAACGTGGGAACCTGCGAGGAGCTGTACATGGAGGTTTCGGGCGGCAGACTCCAGGGCGTCACCTATGTGACGGATCCGGCTCAGGAAGTCATTTACGGTCAGGGAAACTGCTATCTGTTTGAGTACCGCGGCATTTATCCGCAGCTTGCCGTTGAGACCTATCAGTTCCGCCTTGTGGCAAGGAAGAACGGAGCTCTGTACCGCGGTCCTGTCTATAGTGAGAGCGTTAAGAGCTATGCGTCACGTCTTCTCGCGAATAATTCTGTCAGTGCCAATATCAAAACCCTTGTCATGAATCTGCTCAAGTACGCTGAGGAAGCGCAGAAGTATAAGGCGCAGAATACAGGCACTACGATCAGTCCGACAAATCTCGCGCTTTACGGGCTGGATTCCTATCTCAGCTATCTCACTACAACCGTACCCGAGGCAGCTGCTGCCGAGACAACCAAGACCGGTGAAGCGGTCAACGTAACGTGGGCGTCGTCGAGCAGCGTCAAGCTTGAAAGCACTGTTGTTTTTGCGCTGGATTTTGATATTGCCGATGAGAGCGATGTTTCGGATTACTATGTCAAGGTGACAAAGGGTTCATCAACAAACGCGACGGAGATCCATGCCCTGATTGCGAAGGGCGGAACAAAGTACGGCATCGAGTACAACAGCGTCTACGCGCAGCAGATGAGAGTTCCGATGCACTTTACCGTATACAAGGGCGACCAGGTGGTAAGCCAGACCTTCAGCTTCAGCGTTGAGAATTTTGTAGCGGCTATCAGAGCTGCCGCGGAGAGCAATCCGTCCGCATACGGCGGTATGCTGGATCTGCTCAATGCCGCGCTGAACTACGGCGACGCCGCGATGGCAATGATCTGATATTGAAAAACCGAACCGAAGGATAAAGCAAAGGGGCAGCCGGCAGGCTGCCCCTGATCGTTTTATTCCTGTTTCAAACTCTCATACAAATGTTTTTTCAGCGCGTCAAAGGAGGTGCTGCTGATGACGTGCTCGATTTTGCACGCGTCATTTGTTGCCGTCTCCTCGTCAACGCCGAGGGTGATGAACAATTCGCTGAGGACCGTGTGCCGTTCGTAGGTGCGCTCGGCAACCTCCAGGCCCGCGTCCGTCAGGTGAAGTCCGCCGTCATGGGCGACCGTCAGGTATCCGCCGTCGCGAAGGATCCCGACCGCGCGGCTGACGCTGGGTTTGGAGTAGCCCATCTCCTCACCCACGTCGATGGAGCGGACAAAGCCCTTGCGTTTGCTGAGCACGTAGATGGTTTCCAGATACATCTCACCTGATTCTTTTAACTGCATATTTTATCACTCCTCCCTATTACAATCCTATCATACCACATTTTTTTGTAAGAATCAATGAAAAAATGACGCCGCAGGCAGCGATTCCCCGAATGACATGAATTTTTTTCCTCATCTGCGGCAGGCGGGGACCGGAGATGCAAAAAATAAAATACTTGATTTCTTCGGTAATTAGGAGTAAAATAGGGCTTGTGTAATGTTATGGAAGTAAAAGGAAGTGTAACAAATGCTGACACTTGACAAGATTTATCATGCTTCATATGTGCTCAAGGATGTCATCCGTCAGACGCATATCGTGAAAGCGGCGGCAATTACCGATGAATGTGAGGTTTACCTCAAACCCGAAAATCTGCAGATCACAGGCTCCTTCAAGGTAAGGGGCGCGGGCTACAAGATCTCGCAGCTCTCCGGCGAGGAAAAGGAGAGAGGCGTGATCGCCTGCTCTGCGGGCAACCACGCGCAGGGCGTCGCGCTTGCCGCGACAAAATACGGCATCAAGTCCCTGATTTGTCTGCCTGACGGCGCGCCGATATCCAAGGTGGAGGCGACCAAGGGCTACGGCGCTGAGGTCTGCATGGTCAAGGGCGTGTATGACGACGCCTACAACGAGGCGCTGCGTCTGAGGGATGAGAAAAACTTCACCTTTATCCACCCCTTTGACGACGAGAATGTCATCGCGGGACAGGGCACCATCGGTCTGGAGATCCTCAATGAAATGCCCAATGTTGACGCGGTCGTGGCTGCCATCGGCGGCGGCGGACTGCTCTCGGGCGTGGCGTGCGCCATCAAGAGCCTGAACCCCAATATCAAGGTCTACGGCGTACAGGCGGAGGGCGCTCCCTCAATGTATGAGTCCCTGAAAAAGGGCGAGATTATCGCGCTGGACAAGGTTTCCACCATTGCCGACGGTATCCAGGTCAAGGAGCCGGGCGAGCACACCTTCGAATATATCAAAAAGTATGTGGACGATGTTGTCACCGTTTCCGACGACGAGATTTCGTCCGCGATTCTCAAGCTGATCGAGACCCAGAAGATGATTGCCGAGGGCGCGGGCGCCGCTCCGCTGGCGGCAGTGATGTACAACAAGCTTCCCGTCAAGGGCAAGAAGGTTGTCTGCATCGTTTCGGGCGGTAACATTGACGTGACCATCCTCAACCGCGTCATCAAGAGAGGTCTGATCATGAGCGGCAGGCAGCAGACGCTCTGCATTGAGCTGCCCGATAAGCCGGGTCAGCTCCTCGGTGTTTCCAAGATTATCGCCGATCACGGCGCGAACGTGATTTCCGTCCATCACGAGAGGGCGGGCGAGGGCACCGACGTTACGGCTGCGTACCTGAGGATCGTTCTGGAGACCAGGAACTTTGATCATGTCAACGAGATATCCAAGGCGCTGAAGGGCGCGGGATTCAAGCTCGTTTAAGATATCAGCACTTGCCGTTCTGCGGCATACAGGAGGAATAAAAATGGAAAAAGTATATACCAAAAACGCGCCCGACGCCATCGGTCCCTATTCACAGGCAATCAAGGCGAACGGCATGGTGTTCACATCGGGACAGATCGCCATTAATCCCGCCAGCGGCGAGGTAGAGGCGACCACCATCGAAGCACAGACCGAGCAGGTTTGCACCAACCTCAAAAATGTCCTCGAGGCGGCGGGAAGCTCACTCGGGAAGGCGGTCAAGACCGTGTGTTTCCTTGCGGATATGGGCGACTTCGCGGCGTTCAACGCGGTTTACGGCAAGTATTTCACCTCAAAGCCCGCGCGCTCGTGCGTGGCGGTCAAGACGCTCCCCAAGAACGTTCTGGTTGAGGTAGAGGTTATCGCGGAAGCGTAATTGTGATATTTTTTTCGGACAGGCGGCTATTTGCCGCCTGTTTTCTTTTTCGCCTGTCACACCGCGCGTCGATACGAATACAATGAAGTAAACAGATTATTACGGTTGGTGTTGTGTATGAAGCAGTGTGAAATCAAAACCTTTGGCATTCTCGGCGGCGACAAGCGGCAGCTGTTCCTTGCGGATTCGCTGATCAAGGACGGCCGCTCGGTCATTCTGGGCGGCTTTGACACCCTGCGCAGCTTTGGCAGTATCGCGATTGCCGATATCCGCACCGCTCTGGAATACAGTGACGCGCTGATTCTGCCCGTTCCCTGCGTGAGGACGGACGGCAGCCTGAACGCTCCCTTCGCGTCAGGCGGCATCTATTTCGATTCGGATGAATTGGAGATAATGAAGAAAAAGCCCGTGTTCACCTCAATGAAGGAACGCCTCGTCCGCGCTTATCCCGATCTGAAGGGCGCGCGGCTCTATGACTACGCGGCGCGTGACGACTTCGCGATCCTCAACGCCGTGCCTACCGCTGAGGGGGCGGCAGAGTGTGCCATGAGCGCGTTTGAGGGAACGCTCGCGGGGGCAAGGTGTCTGGTGACGGGCTACGGACGTATCGGCAAGGTGCTCTCAAGGCTGCTGCACTCGCTCGGTGCCAAGGTGACCGTCAGCGCGCGAAGCGATACCGACAGAGCCTATATTCAGGCGTTCGGTTACGGCTTTGTCAATACCACAGAGCTGCGGGAGGTGCGCGGCTTTGACGTCGTTTTCAATACCGTGCCGTTCCTGCTTTTTGACGAAACGCTTCTGAAAAACACCGACCGCGATACCCTGTTAATCGACCTTGCGTCCCTGCCGGGCGGCGTGGACTTTGACGCGGCAAGCGCCCTGCGGATTGACGCGCAGCGCGCCCTGTCCCTTCCCGGAAAGTGCGCGCCGAAAACGGCGGGGGAAATCATTAAAACAACAGTATTCAGAATCATCGAGGAGGGTAATCGGTGAAAAAGGCAACCATAGGGTTTGCAATGTGCGGTTCCTTTTGCACCTTTTCAAAGGCATTTGAGCAGATGCGGCGGCTCGTGGAGGGGGACTTCGATGTGATACCGATCATGTCGGGCAACGCCGCCTCCACGGATACGCGTTTCGGCACGGCGGAGGAAATGAGAAAGAAAGCTGAGAAAATCACAGGAAGAAGTGTGCTCACGACCTCGGTTGAGACCGAGCCGATCGGCCCGAAAAATCTTTGCGATGTGCTGGTGATCGCGCCGTGTACGGGCAACACGCTGGCAAAGCTGAGTCTGGGCGTGACCGACACCTCAGTCACGATGGCGGCAAAATCACATCTCAGAGTCCTCAAGCCCGTTTTGCTCTGCGTGGCGACGAACGACGCGCTGGGCGCGTCCGCGCAGAACATCGGCAGGCTGCTCAACACAAAGAATATCTACTTTGTACCGCTGCGGCAGGACGATCCCGTGAAAAAGCCGAATTCGCTTGTGGCGGATTTCGACAAGCTGCCGCTGTGCGTTGAGGCGGCGCTGGAAAAAAGACAGGTGCAGCCCGTATTTGAATAATCAAAATTCTGATATTCATTCATCAAATATATAGAAAATGAATAAATTTGTCGGCAGGTATTGTACCTGCCGATTTTTTGTGGTAAAATGATAACGAACATCATTGGAAAGGTATTGTTGGAATGAAATATTGCAAAAAGTGCAAGCATATCCATGACGATAAATTTGAGATCTGCACGGAGTGCCGCAAGCCGCAGCGACTCTATCCGATCGAGGAGGAAAACACCCCCGTTTTCCTGCTGTCCGCTTCGGGCTTTGAGATCGGGCGTGTGCAGGCTGCTCTTGAAAGCGGCGGGATTCCCAGCGACAGCGTGAGCAGAAAGAACAATATTTCAGCGGACGCGGTCACGGGCAGCGACATCAACGACAGGGATATTCTGGTGCCTTTCTCCGCCTATGAAAAGGCGTATGATATTTGTGTGGGCATCGGCGCGATCAAGCCCGAGGGTGAGACAATTACCATTCAGGAGCCCGACGCCGCAGCAGAGGACGAACAGGAAGAAATGAGTCCCGCCAAGCGCACAACCGTAAAAATCCTCTCCGCGATCCTGTTGATCATCATGTTTTGCCTTGTTATCTGGGGAACGGATTTTATTGCAGAATTCCTTACGGGATTATTCAAGTGATCAGCCGTAAAGTTTATTTCCAAAGGAGAATTATCTATACATGAACGTTGAAACAAAATGCCTGCACGCAGGCTATGAGCCGGAAAACGGTGAGCCGAGGCAGCTCCCGATTTATCAGAGCACTACCTGGAAGTACGCTTCCAGCGACGATATGGGCAAGCTGTTTGACCTCGAGGCAAGCGGCTATTTCTACACCCGTCTGCAGAATCCCACCAACGACATGGTCGCAGCGAAGCTCGCCGCTTTGGAGGGCGGTGTGGCGGCAATGCTGACCTCCAGCGGACAGGCGGCAAACTTCTTTGCCCTGTTCAACATCTGCGAGACAGGCAGCCACATCATCGCTTCCTCCGCGATTTACGGCGGCACCTACAACCTGCTCGGCGTTACCATGAAGAAGATGGGAATTGACGTCACCTTCGTGGATCAGGATCTGTCCGAGGAAGAGCTTGCCGCGGAGTTCCGTCCCAACACCCGCGCGGTGTTCGGCGAGACTGTCACCAATCCCACCGTTTCGGTTCTTGATATCGAGAAGTTCGCGCGTCTCGCGCATTCCCACGGCGTCCCGCTGATCGTGGACAACACCTTCGCGACCCCCGTCAACTGCCGTCCGATTGAGTTCGGCGCGGACATCGTGACACACTCCACCACAAAGTATATGGACGGTCATGCCATCAGCGTCGGCGGCGCGATCATTGACAGCGGCAACTTCGACTGGATGGCGCACGCGGACAAGTTCCCCGGAATGACAACTCCCGACGAGAGCTATCACGGTCTTGTCTATGCCGAGAAGTTCGGCAAGCTCGGCTATATCACAAAGGCGACCTCCCAGCTGATGCGCGATCTCGGCTCGATTCAGTCTCCCCAGAACGCGTTTTATCTCAACAACGGTCTCGAGAGCCTGCACGTCCGCATGAACCGCCACTGCGAGAACGCGCTGAAGGTCGCGCAGTTCCTCAGCGAG
>ONSE01000111.1 GCA_900320415.1 uncultured Eubacteriales bacterium | reverse complement strand
TTCGCCTGATTTGTTTATTATACCATACTCATCTCTATTTTACAACAAGAAATTATCGACTATTCCGGCTTCTCCTCCGCGTGGAAATAGCGGTACACCGCCAGCGCGCTGTCCTTCGTCATTTTGGGAGCCGCCTCCAGCTCCGCCAGATCCGCCTTGGAGATGTTGTCGACGGTGCGGAAATATTTTAAAAGCGCCTTTGCCCTCACCTCTCCGATGCCCTCAATGCCCGTGAGAGAGCTTTTGAAGGTGTTCTTGCTGCGGCGGCTGTGGTGGTAGCCGATCGCGAAGCGGTGTACCTCGTCCTGCATCTTGCTCAGGAAGGTAAAGAGCTGCCGCTTTGACTGAATGGAGATTTCTCCGCCGTCTCCCGTGACGGCGCGGGTGCGGTGCTTGTCGTCCTTGACCATGCCGAACAGCGGCACGGATATTTTCATTCTGTCGAGAACCTCCTGCACGGCGCGTACCTGCCCCCTGCCGCCGTCGAGAAGGATCAGGTCGGGCAGTCTGCCGAAGCCCTCGCCGCTCTCCTTTTCCTTGTAGTATTCCTCAAAACGGCGCGTTAATACCTCCGCCATGGAGGCGTAATCGTCCTGTCCCTCAAAGCCCTTGATCTTGAATTTGCGGTAGGCGCTTTTGAGCGACCTTCCGTTTTGGTAGACGATCATGCCCGCCACGTTTTCGGTGCCGTTGAGGTTGGAGATGTCGTAGGATTCGATGTATTCGGGCAGCGCGTCCAGTCCGAGCGCCTCCTTCAGCTCCTCGAGCACGCCGTATTCCCGGACGGTCGCTCCCTTCTGCTGGGCGAGCGCCTCGGCGGCGTTGGAGCGGCACATATTGACCAGCTGCGCCTGCTCGCCGCGCTGCGGCACGGTGACATTGACCTTGCTGCCGCGCTTTTCACTCAGCCAGCGCGCGATTTCCGCGATGGACTCAAACTCCCTGTCAAGAGCGATGTTTTTGGGAACATCCGTCCTCATCGTGTAGTAGCGCAGCAGAAACTCCTCGGTGTCGCTCTCGCCGCTGTCAACGATAAAGCTCTCGCGGTCGAACAGCCTGCCGCCCTCAAAGCGGAACACCTGAAAGCAGGTCTTTCCGCTGTCGGAAAAGCTCGCGATGATATCCTCGTCGAGCACCTTGTTGGCAACGACCTTCTGCTTGTCCCCCATCCTCCTGACGGCAGCGATTTTGTCGCGGATCCGCGCCGCTCTCTCAAATTCGAGTTTCTCCGCAGCCTCCTCCATCTGCGCGGTGAGCTGTTTGATGGAGTTGGAGGAGCCTCCCTTGAGAAAATCGAGCGCCTGCTCCAGGCTCTCGCGGTAATCTCTGAGCTTCACCCTGCCCGTGCAGGGCGCCATACACTGCTTGATATGATAATTCAGGCACGGACGCGCCTTGCGGAAATCCTGCGGGAACCTGCGGTTACAGGTGGGCAGCATAAAGATCTTGTTTGCCTCCTCCACCGCTGTCTTGACGTAGTAGCTGCTTTTGTAGGGACCGATGTAGGTCGCGCCGTCGTCCTGCTTCTGCAAAACATAGCTCAGCTTCGCCCAGTCGCCCGAACTGACGCGGATGTAGCTGTAGCCCTTGTCGTCCTTGAGGAGAATGTTGTACTTCGGCGTGTGCTGCTTGATCAGGCTGCATTCCAGAATCAGCGCCTCAAACTCGCTGTCGGTGATGATGTACTCGAACCGGTCAACATTCTCGACCATGCGCCTCACCTTTTCGGCGTGGTTGTTCTGTGAGCCGAAATACTGGCTGACGCGGTTCTTGAGCGCCTTTGCCTTGCCGATATAGATGATTTCATTGCTCTTGTCGCGCATGATATACACACCCGGCAGCAGCGGCAGCGCCATCGCCTTTTTTCGCAGCTCGCCCATTTTGGGATTCATCGTGATCACCTCGGATATTTAAATAACAAACAGGGCGAAGCATACGCCTCGCCCTTTTAGCTCTTAACAAGATGTAGTTTTCAGTTTTGTATTACTCGGCGAAGCCTGACTCTACCAGAGCGGAAAGACCCTCGACAGCGTCTGTCTCATCTGAACCGTCAGCGATGATCTTGATGGTGGTGCCGCCGATGATGCCGAGCGAGAGAACACCCAGAAGGCTCTTCGCGTTGACGCGGCGCTCCTCCTTCTCTACCCAGATAGTGGCTTTGTACTCATTCGCCTTCTGAATAAAGAATGTCGCGGGACGAGCGTGAAGACCTGCCTTGTTCTGAACTAAAACTTCCTTAACATACATTTTGATACCCTCTTCTCTGAATATATGAAATTCATCTTTCTGCCCCCGAAAGGACCTAATCAGTTGCTACTATTATAATCTCTTTTTTTGTCGAGGTCAATATGATAAATCAATTTCGTATTAATAATCACCACACCGAAATCATTTTATCAATTTATTGTGCATTTTTACAAAAATATTACCTCTTTATGAATAATACCGTCAAAAGACAAATATGTGAACAGTATTTTTTGTTCACCCCTGTTGTTTTTGCAGCAAATCAGGCCGTTTGCGCGCGGTCACCGCGAGGCTCTGCTCGCGCCGCCATTTGGCGATGTTGGCGTGGTGCCCGCTCAGGAGCACCTCGGGGACCTCCCTGCCGCGCCATTCCGCCGGTTTGGTGTACTGGGGGTACTCCAGCAGGCCGCTGAAATGGCTCTCCTCGGTGAAGCACTCGTTGTTGGTCAGCACGCCCGGCACCATGCGGCACAGCGCGTCGGCAAACACCATGGCGGGGATCTCGCCGCCCGTGAGCACATAGTCGCCGATGGAGATCTCCTCGTCGATGAACGCGTCGAGGAGCCGCTGATCCACTCCCTCATAGTGGCCGCAGAGAATGCAGATGTTTTCGATCTCCGCCATCTCCCTGAGCCGCTGCTGGCACAGCGTTCTTCCCTGGGGCGACATATAAACAAAGTGCGGACGCGCGCCGATTTCCCCGCAGATGCTCTCAAAGCAGAGGGCGATCGGCTCCGCCTTCATCAGCATACCCATTCCGCCGCCGTAGGGGGTGTCGTCGACCCTGCGGTGCTTGTCAAAGGCGAAGTCGCGCAGCTGGTGGGTATGTATCTCGACCGCACCGCTCGCCTGCGCCCTGCCGATAATACTGTCGCCCAGCACGGGTGCGAACATCTCGGGGAAAAGGGTGATGATATCAATCCGCATCGTCAAAGATTCCTTTCATCGGGCGCAGCAGCACATAGCCGCCGTCCACGTTGATTTCCGTGACCACCTCTTCAATCACGGGCGCGAGGTATTTTTTGCCGTCGCCATCCGTGATTTCATAGACGTCGTTCGCGCCTGTGCGCAGCACATCCGTAAGGGTGCCGTAAACCATGCCGCTGTCGGCGTCGCGTATTTCAAGACCGATCAGATCCTGCACAAAGTGGACGCCCTCCTCCAGGCGGATGTCGTCGCGGTTGATGTAGACGATTTTGCCGCGGTATTTCTCCGCTTCCTCAATCGTATCCACGCCCTTGATTTTCGCGAGGGTGATATTCTTGTGCGGACGGCTCTTCACCTCGATGGGGTTTTCTCCGTTCGCGCCGAGGTAGAGAACCGGAAAGGCGCAGAGAAATTCGGGGGAATCACACCACGGCTCGATTCTTACCTCGCCCCTGATGCCGTGTGTTCCCACAATCTTGCCTGAATCCAAAAACTGTTTTTTCATAGATAGCTTCCTTTATTTCAATTCCACGATCGTGACGCCGTCCTCGCCCTCGCCGAAGGTTCCGAGACGGTGGGACTTGACGTTCCTGTTGGTGCGGAGATATTGGTTGATTTCGCGGCGAAGGACGCCCGTGCCCTTGCCGTGGATGATGGTCAGCTTGCCCACGCCCGACAGCATGGCGTTATCGATCGCCTTTTCGACGATCTGCACCGCGTCAAACGCCGTTTCGCCGCGCACGTCCACCTCGGTTTCCGGACGGACGTCCATGCGGCTCGGAACACGGCGCGTGGAGGAAAACTTATCCGCCCGCGGCTTGACCTGCGACTTGAGCAGACGGAGATTCCTGATATCTACCCTCGTCTTGATAATGCCCGCCTGCACCAGCACCATGCCGTCCTTATTCGGCGGCGCGAGGACCGTGGCGTTTTTGTCGATGTCAAAAATCAGCACCTCGTCCCCCGCCTTGAGCGGACGGGGCAGCTTGTATTCCTCGTCGGGCGTCTTTTTCAGCGTGACGGGATCGGCGTGCGCCTCCATCCTGTCGATGTTCTGGCGCAGCCTTGAGCGCTGCTCGGCGCTCATCTCCTTTTCACGCCGCGCCTTTTCCAGCTCCTCCATCAGCGCTTCCGCCTGCGCTCTCGTGCGCGAAACAATGCGCTGCGCCTCCTGCTTGGCGCGCTCGATCTCGCGCTCCGCGTCGGCTCTGGCGCGCTTCGCCTCGTTCTCCGCGCGCTGCTTTTCGGTGTTCGCCTGTGCGGTCAGGCGGTTGGCGTTCTCCACCTGTCTTTCCAGGCTTTGACGCTGCTTCTCGAGCTTGCCGACGACGTCCTCAAACTGCCGGCTCTCACTCGAAACCAGCTCGCCCGCGCGCTTTACCACCGCGTCGTCCATTCCCAGCCGCTTGGAGATGGCAAAGGCGTTGCTCTTGCCGGGTACGCCTATGAGCAGACGGTAGGTCGGCTGCAGCGTTGCGACATCAAACTCACAGCTTCCGTTCTCCACTCCCTCGGTTCTGAGCGCGAATTCCTTCAGCTCCGCATAGTGGGTCGTTGAAGCGATTTTGGCGTGCTTTTCCCTTAACCGCTCGAGTATCGCGATAGCAAGCGCCGCACCCTCTACGGGATCGGTGCCCGCTCCCAGCTCGTCGATCAGGCAGAGCGAGCCGGAATTGGCTATTTTTAAAATCTGTATGATATTGGTCATGTGCGCCGAAAAGGTGGAAAGGCTCTGCTCAATGCTCTGCTCGTCGCCGATATCCACCAGAACACGGCGGAACACGCTCAGCTCGCTGTTGTCGGCGCAGGGCACCAGAAGGCCGCACATCGCCATCAGCGTGAACAGTCCCAGTGTCTTGAGGGTAACGGTCTTACCGCCCGTGTTGGGACCCGTGATGACGAGGGTATCGAACTCCTTGCCCAAACGGATATCCACCGGCACGACCCTTTCCTTGGGAATCAGCGGATGACGCGCCTGACGGAGGTTGACAATGCCCCTGTCGTTGAGGACGGGGCGGCTCGCGCGCATGGCGTACGCCAGATCCGCCTTCGCGAAAATCAGGCTCAGCTCCGCAAGGTTCCGGTAGCTGCGGATAATGCTGTCGGCGAACTCGCCCGCGTTGGCGGAAAGCTCAAAGAGGATCCTCTCGATCTCCTCCTCCTCCTTGCCCTGCAGCAGACGGATATCGTTGTTCGCCTGCACCACGCCCATCGGCTCGATAAAGACCGTCTGTCCGCTGGCCGAGGTGTCGTGTACCAGTCCGGGAACGCTGTTGCGGCATTCCGCCTTGACAGGTACGACATACCTGCCGTCGCGCTGGGTGATGATGGTCTCCTGCAAGTATTTCACATATTTGGAGCTGTGAATGATCTTATCGAGCACCTCTCGCGCCTTGGAGGAGGCAGTGCGGATCTTCCGGCGGATATCGGCGAGCGCGGGGCTTGCCTTGTCGGAGATCTCATCCTCGCTGAGGATCGCCGAGGTGATGCGTTCTTCTAAGTACTTATTGGAAATCAGTCCGCTGAAAAAGCCGTCGAGAGTGGTTTCCACGTTGGCGCAGCGCCCGTGCCACTCCTTGACGGTGCGTATGATATGCATGGTGCGCGCCACGGAGAGCAGCTCTCCCGTCGTCAGGCAGCCTCCTGCCTGTGCCCTTCTCAGGTTTCCCGCGCAGTTGACCGCGCCGCCGAAGGAGGGCGCGCCGAAGCGTCCGCTCAGCGCCACCGCGTCGTCCGTTTGTTTCAGGAGCAGCTCCGCCTTCCCGAGCTCAAAGACAGGCTCGAGAGCCAGCGCCTTTTCCTTGGCGTCGTCAAGCGTCGTCAGCGCCGCCAGCCGCTCCAGTATTTTGTCCAGTTCCAGTGTTTTATAATGTCTGTTCATAGTCATTCATTTTCTGTTATCGTTTTTTCTTCTTGTCGTTCAGAGCCGCGCGATGGATTTGTAAAAATCCAGGGTGGAAAAGCTTTTTTCAAAGCGCATCTGCAGATACGCCTCTGTCGCGCGGTTGAGCTGCTCCAGTCCCTCGTCTGACAGAGAGAAGGAGAACAGCTTGTTGTCGTCGGCGTATACCGTGTGCCGCAGCGCCGTGAGCGCCGCCGTATTGAGGAGCACCGCGCCGTCGGAGGGGGATTTGCAGCAGTCCGCGCACTCCAGCCTGCCCGACCGCGGCAAAAAATACATTTGCGCGGCGGAATACGCGCCGCAGGAGCGGCACATCAGCAAATCGGGCATATAGCCCGCCATACAGGCGAGCCGCATCTCCAGACACGGCTTGACGAGGCTCTCTCCCCGCTTTCCCTCGGAGAGAAGATAGAGCGAGTTGAGAACCAGGCTGAGAAACGTCTCCGCGGGCTGCTCCCGCGGGCAGACGGTCAGCGCCAGCTCGCAGAAATACTGCGCGAGGCACATTTTCTTCACATCCGCGCGCAGCCTTGCAAACACGCGCAGCGGTCTCGCGTCACCGATTATGTAGCTCTCCCGTCCCTTGTAGAAGGAGAGGCGGGAGTAGGAAAGCAGCGACGTCGGTGCGCATTTGGCGCTTTTCAGGCTCTTGGCGCCCTTGGCGAACGCCCTGAGCACGCCGTGAGATTTGGTGAGGACCCAGACGAGCTTGTCATTCTCACCGATATTCTGTTCCCGGATAATCAGTCCGTCCGTCTGAAACTTCATCGCTAATCTCCCTGTTGACGGTATCCGCGCCCGTATCCTTCGCGTTCTGGATACATTTGAAGCGGATGTAATCCGAAATGCTGCCCGTCGTGAAAAACATCTGCCAGCTTGACCATTCGTCCATATCAACACCTCCGAAGAATAGTGTTGACGCGCCGACGGCTTTTATCATTGGTAAATTTACCCGACGATCAAATATCAGTCAAAGTTCTTTTCGTCATAGCCGAAGTTCTGCACGAGCCGGGCGCGGTTGCGCCAGTCCTCCTTGACCTTGATCCAGGTCTGCAAAAAAACCTTGCAGTCAAAAAAGCGCTCGATGTCCTGACGCGCGTAGGTGCTGATTTTTTTGAGCATCGCGCCGTTTTTTCCGATAATGATGCGCTTGTGGGTCTCGCGCTCGCAATAGATCGTCGCATCGATGTCGAGGATCCCGTTCTCGCGGGTCTTCATCTTCTCGATCACCACCGCCGTGCCGTGGGGGATCTCCTTGTCGCAGAGACGCAGGATCTTCTCGCGGATGATCTCCGAAACGATCACGCGCTCGGGCTGGTCGGTGAGGGTGTCGTCGTCAAAAAAGTGACCTCCCTCGCCCGCCTGCTTTTTCAGCTCCTCCAGCAGCTCGTCCATGCCGCTGCCGTCCTGCGCGCTGACAGGCACCACCGCGTCAAAGTCATAGAGCTTCGAATAGCTGAGGATCTGCTGCATCAGGGCGTCCTTCTCCCTGAGCGTATCGATTTTGTTGATCGCGAGGATCGCGGGCATCTGTATGCTCTTGAACCTCTCGATCAGCGTCAGGTCGGCAGGACTCGGCTCCTTGCCCGCCTCGACCACCAGCATACAGCAGTCCACGCCGCCTACGCTCTCGCTGACGGAGCGCACCATATACTTTCCGAGGGTGTTCTTCGGCTTGTGCATTCCGGGCGTGTCAAAAAAGACGATCTGATACTCCCCGTCCGTCAGCACGCCCGTGATGCGGTTGCGCGTGGTCTGCGGCTTGGAGGAAACGATGGCGATCTTCTGCCCCAGCAGACGGTTGAGGATCGAGCTTTTGCCCACGTTCGGTCTGCCGACGATCGCGATAAACGCGCTTTTGTCATTCTGATTATATTCCATAGGGTTACCTCATTATCTGATTTCCGATATCTCTTATCCTGTCATTATAACACACCGCCGCGGAAACATCAACAAGAAAAGGGTAAACACTAACGGTTTACCCTTTGGAATCCCTGTTATCTCCGCGCTTTCTTCCCGTGCCGCGCCGGACAAACACGACCGCAAGCGCCGCCGAACACACAAGCGGCGGCAACAGCCACGGCTTTTGCATAAAGAAATCCCACACGCGCAGCCACGCCGCGCCGTCGAGAAAAAACAGCGCCGCCACCGCGACCGCCGCCGCGGAAAGCACCAGAACCGCGCCTGCCGCGATATCCTTGGCTAGGCGGATATTCTCGTTTCTTTCCTCCGTTACCGCGTTGCAGACGCGCTCGACCGCGGTGTTTATCATTTCCGCCGCCATGACCGCTCCCATCAGCAGCACCAGAACGGCATACTGCGCAGCGCTCAGTTCAAAGAACGGCGAGAACAGCAGCACGTAAAACGCCGCCACAAGATGGAAACGCAGATGCGCCTCTCCGCGGACGGCGTCCCCGACGCCGCGAAAGGCGCAGAAAAAGCTTCTTAGCTGTTTTTTCATGCACTCAGAGAATGTAGCTGGACGAAGCAGGCAGTCCCAGCTGCTCCATGATCAGCTCTTCCTTCTCCCTCATTCTGACTCTTTCGAGATTGTCCACATGGTCGTAGCCGAGGAGATGCAGTACGCTGTGCGCCGTCAGATAGCCTACCTCGCGCTGGAAGGAATGTCCGAAGCGCTCCGCCTGATCTCTCGCCTTCTCCATCGAGATGACAACATCGCCCAGGATCTTGGCGCCCGTTTCCATGTCGATGTCATATACGCCGTTTTCACCCATCGGGAACGACAGCACGTCTGTGTCAATATCCTTGTCGCGGTACTGCTTGTTCAGCTCTCTGATTCCTGCGTTGTCGGTAAACGTAACGCTGATTTCCGCGGGACCTTCAAAATTTTCAAGCTTCAGAACCGCGTTGCAGCAGCGGCGAACGAGCATACGGATCCCCGTCGGGATTTTTACTGTCTTTTGTTTGTTCGTAATGATTACTTTGATTTTATCTGCCATTTTGCCACCCCTTCTGAATTGCTGACAGGATATCATTTGTTTTTGGAGCCGTTGTTTTCCATTTTCGCGTATGCCTTGATGATGTCCTGCACCAGACGGTGGCGCACAACATCCTTCTCGTCAAAGGTACATTGTCCGATCCCTTCGATATTGCGCAGAATCTTCATGCAGTCCTTCAGTCCGCTCTTTGAGCCGCTCGGCAGGTCGATCTGCGTGATGTCGCCCGTGATGACCATCTTCGAATTGAAGCCCAGACGCGTAAGAAACATCTTCATCTGCTCGCGCGTGGTGTTCTGCGCCTCGTCAAGAATGATGAAGCTGTCGTCAAGGGTCCTTCCGCGCATATAGGCAAGCGGCGCGACCTCGATGTTGCCCCGTTCGACGTACTTCTGATAGGTCTCCGCGCCGAGCATATCAAACAGCGCGTCATAAAGCGGCCGCAGATAAGGATCTACCTTGCTCTGCAGATCTCCCGGCAAAAAGCCCAGCTTCTCGCCCGCCTCCACCGCGGGACGCGTGAGAATAATCCGGTTGACCTGCTTGCTTCGAAACGCCGTCACCGCCATCGCCACCGCCAGATAGGTCTTGCCTGTTCCCGCGGGGCCGACGCCGACGGTAATGGTGTTTTTCGCGATCAGGCTGCAGTAGCGCTTCTGTCCGATGGTCTTTGGCTTGATAGGCTTTCCCTTGGAGGTGATGCAGATGCAGTCGCCCGCCAGCTCCTCGATCTTTTCCTCGCTTCCCTCCTTGACAAGGGAAATGCAGTAGCGGATATTCTGCTCCGAAAGCGCCTCTCCCCTGCTGAGAAACTGAAGCAGGCTCTCGATGACCGTTTTCGCCCTCGCGGCGTTTTCCACGTCGCCTTCGATCTTCAGTTCGGAATCGCGGCAGGTGATTCTCACGCCGAATTCGCGCTCGATCAGCTTGATGTTTTCGTCAAAGCTGCCGAAAAGCGCGACGGCGTTTTCCAATCTGTCAATGCTGATAATCTGTTCCGTAAGACACAGCCCCTAATATCCTGATTATTTAAATACATTATACCACAATTTTCATAAAACAACTCATAAAATTCAGCTTTTTTAAACAGTTTTTTAAAGTTCATTGGAAATATACAAACACTCCGAATTATTTTGCCTGTTTTTTGTCGGCTTTGTAAACACTGCGCAAGATATCAGCAGTCTCTTCGCAATTTTACTGCACGATCGCCGCGAAAGACAGGATGTTTTTTCCTCAAAAACCACCGCTGCCGCTTTCTTTCGTTTTTCTGCGGCACAGCGCTTGACAAACGCGCCCGGTTGTACTATAATAGCACAGGTGTAAAGCTTTTTTCTTTACACACTCCCCCAAACGGAGAGACGCGCAATGGAAAAGAATATGGAGATCTCGCTTCTGCTGGATTTCTACGGGGAGCTCTTAAAGCCCTCGGGCAGAGAAGCGACATACCTTTACTACAACGACGATTTGTCCCTCTCGGAGATCGCCGCCGAAACAGGCATCACCCGTCAGGGCGTGCGCGACAGCATACGGCGCACCGAACGGCAGCTTTTTGAGTTTGAAAAAAAGCTCGGTCTGCTGGGGCGCTTCCGTCAGCTCGAGGAAGGGCTGGACGACATCGCGCGCACTGCGGGGACAATCGCCGAACAGACAACCGACAATGAGATTCATTCGCTCGCGCAGGAAATTCTCCGCCGCGCGGGTGAGCTGAAAGAAAAGGATTAGGATTTTATGGCATTTGAAGGACTTGCGGACAAAATCAGCAACGCGTTCAAAAAACTGAAAAGCAAGGGCAAGCTCTCCGAGGACGACGTCAGGGAAGCGATGCGCGAGGTCAGACTCGCGCTGCTGGAAGCCGACGTTAACTACAAGGTAGCCAAGGATTTCACCAAGAACGTCACGGAGCGCGCGATCGGTCAGGACGTTATGGAAAGCCTGACGCCCGCGCAGATGGTGATCAAGATCGTTGACGAGGAGCTGACCTCACTGATGGGCGGAGAAAACGCCCGTCTGGAATTCAGCTCAAAGCCGCCCACCGTCATCATGATGTGCGGCCTGCAGGGCTCGGGTAAAACCACCCACTCGGCAAAGCTCGCCAAGATGCTCAAAAAGCAGAACCACCGCCCCATGGTGGTCGCCTGCGATATCTACCGCCCCGCTGCGATCGAACAACTCAAGGTGGTCGGCGGCAAGGCGGGCGTGCCCGTGTTTGAGATGGGCACCGAGAATCCCGTCAAGATCGCAAAGGCAGCCGTCAGACACGCGAAGGATTACGGCAATGACATCGTGATCCTCGATACGGCTGGCCGTCTGCACATCGACGAGGCGCTGATGAACGAGCTGAAGAATATCAAGGCGGAGGTCAACCCGGACGAGATCCTGCTCGTCATCGACTCCATGACAGGTCAGGACGCCGTCAACGTGGCGAAGAGCTTCAACGACCTGCTGGAGATCACCGGCGTTATTCTCACCAAGCTCGACGGCGACACCAGAGGCGGCGCCGCCCTCTCCGTCAAGGCGGTCACGGGCAAGCCGATCAAATTCGCGGGCACGGGCGAAAAGCTTGACGACATCGAGATTTTCCACCCCGACCGTATGGCGAGCCGCATCCTCGGCATGGGCGACGTCCTCACGCTGATCGAGGACGCGCAGAGCAAGCTCGATGAGAAAAAAGCCGAGGAAATGGCGAAGAAGATCATGAACGACAAGCTCGACTTCGATGACCTCAACGAGCAGTTCAACCAGATCAAACGGATGGGACCCCTCAAGGGTATCCTCTCCAAGCTGCCGGGCGTGGGCAACCAGCTCGACGATATCGACATCGACGACAGACAGATCGACTGGCTGCAGGCGATGATCTACTCCATGACCCCCGAGGAGAGGCACAATCCCTCCGTGATCAACCCCTCGCGCAAGCGCCGCATCGCGGCAGGCTCGGGCAGATCGGTCGAGGAGGTCAACAAGCTGCTCAAGCAGCTCGAGCAGATGCAGAAGATGATCAAGCAGATGAAGGGCGGCAAGGGCTCCAAAAAGCGCCGCAGAAAGAAAATGCTCCCCGGTCTCGGCGGTATGCCGATGGGAGGTATGGGTGGAGACGGCAATCTGCCGTTCTGATCCCCCAAAAACAAGTCATTCCCCAATCAGCGAATTGGTGAATATATCATTTAATTATTTTATAGAGGTGTAAATTATGGCAGTAAAAATCAGACTGAGAAGAATGGGTTCCAAGAAGGCTCCCTACTACAGAGT
>ONSE01000110.1 GCA_900320415.1 uncultured Eubacteriales bacterium | reverse complement strand
TTGAATTTTGTTCCCGACAACGCCGATTTGCTGCGCTGTGACGAATTGATCTACACGGGACTGCGCAATAAGAGACTGGAGAAGTATCGTGGTGTTCTGGAAAATGGCTGTGAACGCTTTCAAGTCCTGTCAGACAAATCCTTAGTGATTATCCTGTAGTATTATTTTTCGATAATCGAATGATAGGCGAAATGCGCCGCTGAGATATCCATATTGCAGGTCAGCACGAAGAACTTTGTTCTTTCTATCAGCTTCGCAAAATTATCCAGCATACGGATCGCCGTCTTTTCACTTACCATATGCGCCGTCTGGAAATACAGCCGCTGTATGATTTCATCATCCGGCGGAATTCTGACCGCGTTTTCTTCTCCCCTCTCGATAAAGACGATCGCTCCGAGGGGGTATGCCTCATTGAGGGCAATCCCGGAACCGCCGTCAAAGGGAGTCCCGTAAACAACCGTCTTATCCTCCGACAGCCTGATGACAGGCTTGTCGTCATTCATGATGTGTACCCGGTCTCCGAATGCTTTCAGCCAAAGCCGCGTGTGCGTTGACTTGCCGACTCCCGAATCCGCGGAGAACAGATACGCTCTTCCGTCAACTATCAAGGCAGAGGAATGCACCAGCATCGTCTGATACCGGATCGCGCGGCGGTTAAACTCCGATGCCACATACAGTTCTTCCGTTTGATCGGCAGTTACCCCGCTTCTCATCCTTTCCTGCATTCTCCCGAAGGCAGCCTCGTCAAACCTGACGAGAATATCCGTCGTTTCTTCTTCTCCGCAGCGAAATGGCTCCATCAGATTTGCCAGGTATTCAAAACGGGGATTGTATTCAACCACAATATTCGCAATTAAGTATTTCATGCTTCCCTCTTTATCCCTAAAAAAGGCTCACTCACCGTGAGCCTTTTTTGTCTGTTGTTTTATACGAGAAATCCCGCAATCTTGAACTGGATACCGGTCGCGTCGCCGATATCGGCTTCGCCATCCTGATTCATGTCGGCAAGCAGCAGCTGATCCTCCGAAAGGGTCAGGATCTCGGCAAGATGCTGCTGCAGCAATGTTACGTCGGTAATTTCAACCTGTCCGTTCATGTTTACGTCGCCAATCTCGTACTGAGGCGCCAGAAGCACATACGGGATTTCATTGCTGATAGCAAAGGACTCCGCGTAGGAACCGGAATAACAGTAAATCACCACATTATCAGCTCCCGAAAAAGCCGACGCCGCGATGGCTGTTACACTCTCGGGAATGACGACACGCTCAAGCGCGGTACAGTTTTCAAAAGCAAATTTTTGAATGGTCGTTACAGAATCGGGTATCTCGAATTCTGTCAGCGTCGTGCATCCGCTGAAGGAATAGTTATAGATGCAGGTCGGCCGGGAATGATATACGACGGCGGCAAGCGAAGTGCATCCCCTGAATGCTCTTGACGCGACATAATCCAGAGCCTCGGGAAACTCGATAGATTCCAGCGACGTACAGCCCTGAAATCCGCTTTCGCCGATATAGGTAAGGCCCACAGCCTGTGACAAATCAACACAGCGAAGCTGCGTATTATTCTCGAGCGCCCGCGGGTCGATTCCCACAATCGTCTGATCGCCGATTTTTTCAGGGATCACCAGCGTGTCCGCGTTGGAGGAATTCTCCCAACCACTGAAAATGATCGTCTCCTCTGTCCTCTCCCTGAACTTGATGTCATTGATGACAAAATATGTTTCCGCATGAGACGAAAGCGCGGAACCTGCCAGCAGACAGACCGCCAGCAGAGCACTCATTGTCCATTTGAGATATTTTTTCATTGATATCACCATTTTGTTTTGTGTACCGGCTTCACAGGCGGATCGCTCCGCCTGTGAAGCGTCAATTGTTATGCGTGAAGTGACAGATGAATCATTACTTTCCGGCTGTATTGTAAGGAGTTACGAATACGGGCTCACTGAGAGTAACGTTGTTGTCCTTATCAATCAGGTAGCCGTACGCGGCAAAGACGTGGGTGCGGACGTTAGCATAGACGAAATCCGCGGAAGCGGATGCCTGGGAACCTACCGTGATACCCCAGCCATACTCTGTTCTTTCCTTATCGGTTACGTCTGCCTTCTTGAAGTTCTTCTTGTAAAGTCCTCCCGTGCTCTTTTCAACGCTCTTGTTGCTCTGCAGGAACGATACGATTTCCGCGCGCCTGTTTGCAAGAGGCGTCTCAAGGGTCTCCTCATAGTAGTGATACTGACTGATAAAGTTCGTCGCTGTGGGATCCAGCGTCCTGTTGTTCTCGAGATCAAGCTCTCCGCAATCCACATAAATCATACCAACTACAGAATTCGCGTTTCTGACTGCCGCCTGCGCGTTGATATACGCAACGTTAAAGTCCATGTAAACCATGTCCTCCGCGTAGCGGGTGGTCTGCTTTTCGCTCTTCTGGTTCTCGTTCCACTGAGAACGGGAATACTCCATAAAGTTGAGAGTAATCAGCGGTGAGGTCGGTGCTACGTAGCCCAGGTTCGTATTCGCGCTGTCAAAGCAGTCGTATACGGGAATGAGCCTGTAGTTATCGAAGATGGTGTAGTCGAATACGCCTTCCAGATCTCGGCAAACCGCTATCTGTCTGTACTCGTACTCATCGTGCTCTTTCGGTCTGTTGCGGTCAGGTGCCTGGATCGACCAGTACAGGAATTTGCCCGTGCCCGTCGCCGTCGCGATTTCCTCGGGAGCGTGAACATACTGCTCTGTTCCCTCAGCGGTTATTACGGAGAAGTGCTTCTGATAGCCGACGTCGATCTGATCCGTCTCTGCCCAGTTCTCCTCATCCGGAATGAATTGCGGCGTCTCGGAATTCGGAGCGTAGAGCACTCCGACGCCTCCTGTCCAGGTGCTGTCGTGTATTTCTTTATACTCGTACGGGAAAATGAACTGAACCTTTCTGGTCGTTACATCCTCTGTTTTCGCTCTGACGGTAGCTTTGTATACTCCCTCTTCAGCGTCATATTCCTGCTCCGCCTCGTCGCACTTGAAGATGATATCCTGCAGGAAGTTACGCTCAAACGGAGCCACATCCTTGAAGAGCTGACTGGTGAGTTTATTGTTTTCAGCATCGTAGTACTTGGCGATATCGCTGCCGGAGAAGGTGCCTCTTCTGAGATAGCCCATGCTGTTTCCGTACAGCTCAACGTGTTTCAGAATATTGTAGCGGCTCGGGAAAATGTAGTTGATCTCGTAGGAATAAACCGCTTCGGTATGCTTGGTATATCCCGCGTAGAAGGTCTTTCCGTCAGTGGAATCGACATTCTTATCCGCTTCTGCCATTTCCCTGTAGCCGGTTCCGTCTGCCATGAACCAT
>ONSE01000109.1 GCA_900320415.1 uncultured Eubacteriales bacterium | reverse complement strand
TTTTTATTTTTCTCTTTACCGTGGATATTGTGTTTTCTCCGCGGGGTGTGGTACAATGGAAACAGTCAGATCATCAAACAACACAGAGAGGTAACCATGAAGCTTTTGGATAAAATCAAGGACTCCTCCGCCTTTGCGCTCTATCCCGTGCGGTGTCCCTACTGCGACAGGGTGATCGAGAAAAATGAAGTTGCCTGCCGCAGCTGCGCGGAGCAATTTCCCGATCACTGCATCACAAGAGCCGTTGTGGGCGGTCTCGCCTGTGCCGCGGCGTTCCCCTACAGAGGAAGCTACGCTGGCGCGGTGCGCAGGCTGAAATTCAGTAACCGCGCGGACTACGCAAGGCCGCTGGCTGTTCAGACCGTTCACGCGATCCTCGAAATCTCCGAGGACATGAGCTTTGACCTGATCACCTGTGTGCCCATGCACGTCAAGGATATAAGGATCCGCGGTTACAACCAGGCGGAGCTGCTGGCGCGGGAATGCGCCGCCGTCATGAAGCTCCCCTACGTCGAAACGCTGGAGAAATTCAAGCGCAACAGGCCGCAGCATGAAACAAAAGCAAAGGACAGAGGAAAGAACGTCCGAGGGGTGTTCCGTCCGACCGACTGCGCGCTTTTCAGAAACAAGCACGTTTTGATCATCGACGACATCATCACGACGGGAAACACGCTGGGGGAATGCGCGAGGATGCTTTTTCTGGGCGGCTGCCGCGAGATCAGCTGCGCCGCTGTCTGCGCCACAAGTACGTGGTGAACAAACTATCTGTTTTGTCATTCCGACGGGAAATCCCGGGCGGGACCGTGTGATAGTCTCACAAGCGTGTCATCATATCGGACAGGTTCTGCGTGAGATCCTTCGCTTTTGATCAGAATGACAGTTGAAGGCGTTTGCGTTTGTCAGGTTCCCTTTCTTGGAAATTACTGCTCGTCCTCAAAGACCTGCTCCATCAGCCTTTGGATTTTCTGACGGCGGCGCTCTGTTTCATCCGCGTTCAAAAAACAGCTGTTCGCTTTGAAGCGTATCACGTCGCCTTCCTTGAGGTTCTTCGGCAGTGAGGCGACCTCCATCTCCACAAACGTGCCGTTCTCACATTCCAGCACCGCCTTGTCGCCCTCGATCCTGTCTACGATAAACTTTCTCAATTCTTTGCCCTCCCTATGCTTTTGCCGTTCGTATCGACGCCGATCCGGTATCCGTCCGTATAAACCGTGACCGTTCCGTCACGGTCCGTGCGGTAAACGTCGCAGCCCTCGTTTTTCAGCAGCCTGAGCGTTGCCTGATGAGGATGTCCGTAATCGTTGTTTTCTCCGCAGGAAATCACGGCTATCTGCGGGCGCACCCTCTCCAAAAACGCTTTATTCGTCGAGCTGGTGCTGCCGTGGTGCCCCACCTTGAGCACATCCGCGTTCATGTCCGCGTTGATACTCTCCAGCTCCTCCTTTTCCGCGTCTCCCGTAAAAAGAAAGCTCGTGTCGCGGTAGTCCAGACGTATCACCAGCGAACAGTTGTTGAGATTGTCTTTGTCGATCTCCAGCGGCCCGATGACGCGCGCGGAAAAATCCTCGCCGCGGATGATTTTCAGACCTGCCCTGGGGTTCTTTACGGTCAAGTCCTGTTTCTTGATGGATTTGAGCAGGTTTTTATACATCTCGGCGTTGGAGCTGACCTTCGGCATATAAATGCTTCCGATTTTGAAATTGCGCACAAGATAGCTCATGGAGCCGATGTGGTCGGAATGCGGATGCGTGCCGACAAGGTAGTCGATCCTTTTGTAGCCGCACTGACTGATGTAGTCAATGATCGCCTCGCCGTGGTAGTTTTCTCCCGTGTCGATCAGCATGGTCTTGCCGTTGGGAAGCTCCACAAAAATGGAATCCCCCTGCCCCACATCGAGAAAATGCACCAGCAGATCGGGCTTGAACGCTTCTTCGACCGCGTACGGCAGGTCTCCGAAGATCTCCTCCACATTGCACGAGCAAAAGGCGCACAGCACCATGACGGCAGCCAAAAGAGCCGATAGCAAGCGTTTGTGTTTCATAGCGGTCCCTCCTGCCGTTATTATACTATATCTTGTGGATAAAAGCAAGAACGCGGACAGCAAAAGCTGTCCGCGCGTTTTGTTTTTTCAGGAAGCGTTGCCTGTGTAGAGCTGGTAATACTTGCCCTTTTGCTCCAGAAGCTGGTCGTGGGTGCCGCGCTCGATGATCCTGCCCTGCTCGAGCACGATGATGCAGTCGGAGTTCTTGACCGTGGACAGACGGTGAGCGATGACAAAGGTCGTTCTGTCCTTCATCAGCTTGTCCATGCTGTCCTGCACCATCTTTTCGGTGCGGGTATCGATCGAGCTCGTCGCCTCGTCGAGAATCAGCGCGGGCGGATCCGCGACCGCCGCTCTCGCGATGGCGAGCATCTGCCGCTGTCCCTGGCTGAGGTTGCCGCCGTCCGCCTTGATGACCGTATTATAGCCGTCGGGCAGCTGGCGGATAAAGCTGTCGGCGTTCGCGAGCTTCGCCGCCGCGATGACCTCCTCATCGGTCGCGTCCAGCCTGCCGTAGCGGATGTTCTCCATGATCGTATCGCTGAACAGGTTCGTCTCCTGCAGCACGATGCCCAGAGAACGGCGCAGATCGGACTTTTTGATCTTGTTGATATTGATGCCGTCGTAGCGGATCTTGCCGTCCTGAATGTCATAGAACCGGTTGATCAGGTTGGTGATCGTCGTCTTGCCCGCTCCCGTGGAGCCGACAAACGCGATCTTCTGTCCCGGCTTCGCGTATATGGTCACGTTGTGGAGAACCATTTTATCGTCGGTGTAGCCGAAGTCAACGTCATCCATCACAAGCTCGCCCCTGAGAGGCTTATATTCGATTTCGCCCGTCGCCTGATGGGTGTGCTTCCACGCCCACCTTCCTGTCCTCTCTTTCGTCTCGGTGAGCGTTCCGTCTGCCTCCTCCCGCACATTGACGAGGGTGACATAGCCTTCGTCCTTCTCGGACGGCTCATCCAGAAGGCTGAAGATCCTCTCGGCGCCCGCGAGCGCCATAATGATACTGTTGATCTGCTGGCTGACCTGGTTGATCGGCATACTGAAGCTCTTGTTGAAGGAAAGGAAGCTGACAAGACTGCCGAGCGTCAGTCCGAACAATCCGCTCGCCGCCGTCGCGAGCGCGCCGCCGACCACGGCACACAGCACATAGCTGAGATTGCCCATCTGGGCGTTGATCGGCATGAGGATATTGGCGAACATATTCGCGTTGTAGGAGCTGCGGAAGAGCGTCTCATTGAGCTCGTTGAAGTCCTCCATCGTCTTTTTCTCGTGATTAAAGACCTTGACGACCTTCTGCCCCTTCATCATCTCCTCGATATAGCCGTTCGCCTTGCCCAGATCGGTCTGCTGCGCGAGGAAATACCTGCTGCTCTTGCCCATGAGCGTCTTGGATATCATCATCACCGCGAACACCATCACGAGGGTGACAAGGGTGAGCGGTACGCTGATGGCAAACATACTTGCCAGCACCGAAATGATGGTGATAACACTGTTGAAAACCTGCGGAAGACTCTGGCTGATCATCTGACGCAGGGTATCGACGTCATTGGTGTAGACGCTCATGATATCGCCGTGCGGATGGGTGTCAAAGTACTTGATAGGCAGACTCTCCATATGCTGAAAGAGGTCGCATCTCAGGTCGCGCATGGTTCCCTGCGTGACGTATACCATGATGCGTGACTGCGCGTAGTTCGCAGCCGCTCCGATCAGATAGAACACCGCGACGCGCGAGATCGCCAGCAGCAGGGGAGTAAAATCCGGTGTGGGCTGTGAAAGCATGGGAACGATATAATCGTCGATCAGATTTTTGATAAACAGCGTGCCCTGTACGCTGGCAAGAACACTGATGATGATGCAGATGAATACCAAAATGAACTGCACCTTGTAGCGCTTCATGATCAGGGCGATCAGCCGCTTGAAGGTCTTGCCGGGATTTTTGACCTTGGGACGGGGCTGCATATTTCTTCTGTGTGGTCCTCCGGGTTGTGCCGCCATATCACGCGCCCCCTTTCTTGTCAAAGTCGCCGTTTCCGACGGTCTGTTCAATATATGTTTCCGCGTACGCGGGACAGGTCTTCATCAGCTCGTCGTGATTTCCGACCGCGAGGATCTCTCCGTTCTCCAGAACGACGATGCGGTCGGCATTGACCACGCTCGTCACGCGCTGTGTGATGATCAGCTTGGTCGTGTCGGGGATTTTCTCGGCGAACGCCCTGCGGATCTTTGCGTCTGTCGCGGTATCCACCGCCGAGGTGGAGTCATCCAGAATAAGGATCTTCGGCTTTTTCAACAGGGCTCTGGCGATACACAGGCGCTGCTTCTGACCGCCCGATACATTTGCGCCGCCCTGCTCGATTTTGGTGTGGTAGCCCTCGGGGAAGCTCTGAATGAACTCGTCCGCGCAAGCCAGTCTGCACGCCTCCATGCACTCCTCCTCCGTGGCGTCCGCGTTGCCCCAGCGAAGGTTGTCGAGAATCGTTCCCGAGAAAAGGACGTTCTTCTGCAGCACCACAGCTACCCCGTCACGCAGCGTTTCGAGGTCATAGGAGCGGACATCCTTGCCGCC